>CAZVIG010000356.1:0-2978 GCA_964627395.1 uncultured Sedimenticola sp. | reverse complement strand
GTCGCCGAAAAGCGACATAACGACACAAATGAAGACGGCGGCCCGCAGGCCGCCGCAGCGATTCGACCGGGAGGAGGGCGCGGCGCCCTCAGCCGCTCTGCTCTTCCTCGGCCTTGGGCCAGTTCTTGGCCGCCTCCTTCACCATCTTCTGCAGCTCGCCGCTGGCGTGCAGCTCCAAGGTGATGTCGCAGCCGCCCACCAGCTCGCCGTTGATGTAGACCTGGGGGAAGGTAGGCCAGTCGGCGAAGCGCGGCAGGTTCTCGAAGATCTCGGGGTCGGCCAGCACATTGACATAGGCGAACTTCTCGCCACAGTCCTGCAAGGCCGCCGCGGCGCGCGAGGAAAAGCCGCACTGCGGAAACTGGGGGGTCCCCTTCATGTAGATGATGATGGGATTGGATTCCACCTGCTCTTTGATTCGCTCCAGTACGTCCATTGCTCGGCACCTCTTGCCTGTTGCTCGACCCGTCATTCTAGGGGCAGGTCGAGGCGGTTTAAACCATTTCCTCGCGGGGAGAATCTGAAGGTGGATCTTATTTATGGGAGGGGCTTCAGCCCCGACACCGGTGCAGCACCTATCTCCCGGTCGCGGCTGAAGCCGCTACCACAAGCCCGCCGGCAATGCCCTTTCCCTGTGGGAGGGCCTTCAGGCCCGACCGAAACTTCCGCTCCCTTGCCGGCCTTTCCCATAGGTGGTGGTGAAGGTGGATCTTCTTTGTGGGAGGGGCTTCAGCCCCGACACCGGTGCGACGCTCCTTGTCGCGGCTGAAGCCGCTCCCACAGGCGGCAGAGGGGCAACAGCCTCAGATGCCATGGCGCTGGAACCAGAACTCCAGCAGCGCCAGGTGCCACAGCTTGCTGCCCATGATGCGGGTATGGTGCATCTCCGGGGCATCCAGCAGCATCTGCACATAATCGCGCTCGAAGATGCCGCGCTCGCGGCAGGCCTGGGAGTCGAGGATGTCGCGCATGAACGCCAGGAATTCGCCACGCACGTATTTCAGGGCGGGCATGGGGAAATAGCCCTTGGGGCGGTCGATCACCGCATCCGGCACCCGTCCCCGGGCGATGCGCTTGAGCAGGTATTTGCCCCCGTCGCGCAGCTTCAGCTCGGTGGGGCAGCGGATCGCCACCTCCACCAGTTCGTGGTCGAGGAAAGGCACCCGCGCCTCCAGGCCCCAGGCCATGGTCATGTTGTCCACCCGTTTCACCGGGTCGTCCACGATCAGGGTGGTCACATCCAGCTTGAACACCGCGTCCATGAAGTCGTCGGTCAGTGGGTCGTCCAGGCGTTGCGCGATGTACTCGCCGGTATAGTCGCCGTTGCGATACGGCGGGGTGAGCATGCGCAGCATCTCCTCGTGGTCGCGGTCGAAGTAGTGCTTGCGGAAGCGCTCCAGCCGCGATCCCTCGGTCTCGGCGGCCATGCGCGGATACCAGAAGTAGCCGCCGAACACCTCGTCCGCCCCCTGCCCCGACTGCACCACTTTGATGTGCTTCGAGACCTGCTCCGACAGCAGGTAGAAGGCCACCGCGTCCTGACCGAACATGGGCTCGGCCATGGCGTCCACCGCCTCGGGCAGGCGCCGGAGCACCTCCTCGTTGGGCACCAGGAACTTGTGATGAATGGGATGGAAGCGTTCCACCACCTGGTCGGAGTACTCGAACTCGCTGCCCTTCTCCTCCGGTTGGTCCTCGAAGCCCACCGAGAAGGTGTGGAAGCCCTGCACCCCGATCTCGTCCAGCAGCGCCACCAGCAGGCTGGAATCCAGGCCGCCGGAGAGCAGCACCCCCACCGGCACGTCGGCCACCTCGTTGCGCCGCCGCACCGCAGCCACCAGACGCTCGCGCACCCGTTCCACCCAGCCGTCCTCGTCCAGCGCGCGATCGGCCTCGCTGCGGCGTGCGTCCAGATCCCAGTAGCGGCGCGTGGTCATCTCGCCCTCGGCGCTCACCGTCATGCTGTGCGCCGGCTCCAGCTTGCGGATGCCCTGCAGGATGGTGCGCGGCGCCGGAATCACCCCGTGCAGGCTGTACTGGAAATGCAGCCCCGCCGGGTCGATGCGGGTGTCGATGCCGTCGGTGGCGAGCAACGCCTGGGTGTTGGAGGCGAAGCGCAGCCAGCCCTCGCCCCGGGCGTAGTAGAAGGGCTTGATACCGAAACGGTCGCGCGCGCAGAACAGGCGGCGGCGCTCACCATCCCAGAGGGCGAAGGCGAACATGCCGTGCAGGTGGCGGGGGCAGTCCTCGCCCCATTCGCGATAGGCCTTGAGGATCACCTCGGTGTCGCCTTGCGAGACGAAGCGATGACCCCGCGCCTGCAGGTCGCGGCGCAGCTCGCGGTAGTTGTAGATGGCGCCGTTGAACACCAGCACCAGCGCCTCGTCACGCATCGGCTGGTGGGAGCGGTCCGAGAGGTCGATGATCGACAGCCGGCGATGGCCCAGGGCCACCGCGCCCTGCTGCCAGCGCCCCTCGTCGTCCGGCCCGCGCCGGCGCAGTGCCGGCAACATCCGGTCCAGCACCGCCGCTTCGGGCGCCCGGCCGTCGAATCGCAATTCGCCGCAGAGTCCGCACATCGTTTCAGTCTCCCTCGGGGGTGCCCCAGCCGCCGCCGCCCGGTGTCTCGATGGTGAGCAGGGCCCCCGCCTGCACGCTGCCCTCGCACTTGCCCGGCAGCTCGCGGTCGTCGAGGCGGTTGTGTCCGCGCCGCGCGGCCGCGCGGCCCGCCAGACCCCAGGGCGCATGCCGGCGACGTTCGGTGAGCAGGGTGAAATGGGCCGGCGCCAGGAAGCGATAGGCCCGCACCAGGCCGTCCCCACCACGATGACGACCGGTCCCGCCGCTGCCGCGCCGGATGGCGTAGCGCTCCACGCGCAGCGGATAGTGGCTCTCGAGGATCTCCACCGGGGGGTTGAGGGTGTTGGTCATGTGAGGCTGCACGCCGTCCAGGCCGTGGTCCAGGGCATGCGCGCCCA
>CAZVIG010000355.1:0-2987 GCA_964627395.1 uncultured Sedimenticola sp. | reverse complement strand
GCCACGGGGATGCCCATGGCGGGGGTGGACACGGAGCAGCCGGCGGCCATCGCCACGACAGCTGGGTGAGCCCCCCGCCGGAATATTCCGGTATCAAATGGGACAAGTGGGACGACAAGATGATCGCGGCACGCGGCGAACAGCTCTACCAGCAGCAATGCGCCAGTTGTCATGGCGAGGGCGGCAAGGGCGACGGCCCGGTGGCCGCCGGTCTGCCGCATCAGCCCGCGGACCTGACCAACCATTTCCACACCGCCCCGGGCAAGGGCGACGGCTATCTGTTCTGGCGCATCAGCGAAGGCGGCCAGGTCGCGCCGTTCAAGGACATGCAGTCGGCCATGCCGCCGTTCAAGCACCTGAGCGAGGATGACCGCTGGGCCATTCTCACCTTCGTGCACCAGCGTTTCCATGGCGGCTTTCCTCCGAAGCACATGGCCGAGAACGAGGCGCACGGCCATGGCGAAGAGGGGCATGGTCATGGACACTGACATCGTCATCCGCACGGGCGAAACAGGATGAACCGTACATTGCGCAACGGACTGGCGGGGCTGGCCCTGGCGGCAGGGCTGGGGGGCGGCGCGCTGTTGCTCACCGGCAACGCCAGCAGCGGGCAGATTCCCATGGTGGTGTACAAGAATCCCAGTTGCGGCTGCTGCACCAAGTGGGCGGAGTACCTGGACGGGCAGGGCTTCGCCACCGAGGTGCGGGCGGTGCAGGATCTGCCGCGGATCAAGCAGCAGGCGGGCGTGCCGCCGAAACTGGCCTCCTGCCATACCGCCGAAGTGGGCGGCTATTTCATCGAGGGGCATGTTCCGGCGGCGGACATCAAGCGCCTGTTGAAGGAAAAACCCGACATCGCCGGTCTGACTGCACCGGGGATGCCGGTCGGATCGCCGGGCATGGAGGTGCCCGGACGCAAGGCCGATCACTACAAGGTCTATGCCATCGACCGCCAGGGTCGAGCACACCTGTTCGCCTCGCACTGAGGCCAGACAGAGAAAGGACGTACGCATGAGGATAATCACAACCATCGCCGCCCTGGCCATCGCCACCGCCGCACAGGCGGGGGAGCGCTGGTACAGCCAGGAGCAGGTGGAGAAGGGCCGCAAGCTGTTCGCCGAGAACTGCGCCAGTTGTCACGGCGACAAGGCCCAGGGCCTGGTGGCCGACTGGAAGAAACCGCTGCCCGACGGCAACTATCCGCCGCCACCCCTGAACGGAACGGCCCATGCCTGGCACCATCCGATGAACGTGCTCAAGCGTCAGATCCGGATCGGCGGCAAGCCGGTGGGCGGCGTCATGCCCGCCTTCGGCGACAAGCTGAAGGATGCCGACATGGATGCGCTGATCGCCTACATCCAGTCGCTGTGGCCGGACAAGATCTATGCTGCCTGGGCCGAGCGCAGCGGCCTTAAATCGCCGCCCAAGGGTGCGCTGCCGTCGATCCAGTCCGGTCAGCCGGACAAGAACGATCAGCTTCGTTTCCTGCGTCGTCTGGCGGGTGGCCGCCCCATGGGCAATCCGGTGCCCAGCCCGGTGAAGGGGATCGACCAGGTGACCCTGGACGGCGATACCGTCTATATCACCCGTGACGGCCGCCATGCTTTCATCGGCAGCCTGATCGACTTGGAGGCGGGTCGCAACCTCACCGCCGAGGCACAGAAGAAGATCTCGCGCCGCCTGCTGGACCAGTTCGGCGATGCCAACAAGGTGATCTTCCGCGCCAAGGGCAAGGAGCGCGCGGCGATCGACGTGTTCACCGATACGAGCTGTCCCTACTGCCGCAAGCTGCATGCAGAGGTGCCCAAGCTGCAGGAGAACGGGGTCACGGTCCGCTATGTTCCCTATCCCCGGGGTGGCGCACGCGGACCAGGATACGAGGGGCTGCGCAAGGTCTGGTGCGCCGACGATCCGACGCAGGCGATGACCCACGCGAAGCGGGACCGTCTGGCCGAAGGCGCGACGGACTGCAAACGGGCTGAACTGGTGGACGAAGGCTACCGCCTGGGCAACCGTCTCGGCATCAAGGGAACGCCCACCATCTTCCTGCCGGATGGTACCCGGATCGGGGGTTATCTCCCGGCCGATCAGTTACTGCAACGACTGAAATAGCCCACATGAGAGAGGGGAACGAAAGCAGGATCGACCGTGAGACGGTGGTGACGCGCGACTTCCCCCTGGAACTGGAAGGGGAGGCGCTGGATGCCGCCCTGGCGGTGTTGCGGGACACCGCGGGCGTTCTGAAGGCCGCGCCGCGCGACGGCGGCCGGCCCGGGCTGCATCTGGTCTACGACACCCGCCGGATCACCGCATCGGGCATCCTCTCGCGCCTCGAGGCGGCGGGCGTGGCACCGCCGAAGCGTCGCCTGGCGCGCTGGCGTCTGTCCCTAATCGACATGCTCGACGGCAACGTCCGTGACAACGCAACCCATCGCGCCGCCTGCTGTTCCCGTCCTCCACCCGGCGCCGGGCGCAGATAGCCCGGCGTCCGATTCTTTCATCTTCACCCGGAGACTGCACATGTACCACTTTCACATCGACATCGACGGCGGCATCGACGAGGTGGTCGACAAGACCCTTGCCGCCTTGAAGGAAGAAGGCTTCGGGGTTCTGATGGATCTCGACATCCAGGCCACCTTGAAGGCCAAGCTGGGCCTGGATCGCGCGCCCTATCGGATCCTCGGCGCCTGCAATCCGCCTCTGGCCAACCAGGCGCTGGAGGCGGAACCGGACATCGGCGTGCTGCTGCCCTGCAACGTGGTGGTGCGCGGCCTGGACGACGGCCGCGTCCGGGTGAGCTTCATGGACCCCCATGCGGTGCTCTCCATGGTCGACAACCCGCAGGTCGCCGATCTGGCGGGCGAGGTGAAGGCCCGCCTGGAGCGGGTGAGGGACAGTCTCGCGGGCGAAGGATGAGCATGGGAGGCATGAGCATGTACGACGGTCACGGGTTTTTCGGCGGAGGCTTCATGTGGATCTTCTGGATA
>CAZVIG010000354.1:0-3000 GCA_964627395.1 uncultured Sedimenticola sp. | reverse complement strand
GACCGGGATAGATCACATAGGGCGGGCGGATGCCGTTCCAGCGCGCCAGGCTGCGGTAGTCCAAGCCGGTGCGCCAGGCGATGGAGAATAGGGTGTCGCCGCGTCTGACCCGATAGTAGCCCCCGCGCAGCGGGCGTCGCGGCGCCGCGGTCGCGGTCTGACGCGGCGGCGCGCTGCCACGGGTCTCCATGGGCGCCTTCCAGCTCGCGGTGCAGCCGGCCAGCGACAGCAGCAGCGCCAGGACGCCGATGCGTCGTAGGCCTGCCTGGCTGTAGCGGGGTTCCTTCAAGGCGGCGGAAGATCAACGGGTCTTGAGGACGATCACTATGATGACCACCGCCAACACCGTCAACCAGCCGATCAGGTCCACCCAGCGACGGAGGCGCTGCTCCATCGCCTCCCCGCCCCAGGCCATCAGCAGGGCCACCAGGAAGAAGCGCGACCCCCGCCCGATGAAGGAGGCGATCACGAAGGGCAGAAAGGGCATGCCGATCACCCCGGCGGTGATGGTGAACACCTTGTAGGGGATGGGCGAGAAGCCCGCCACCAGGATCGCCCAGAAGCCCCAGGCGTCGAACCATTCCCGCGCCTTCAGATAATGTTCCCAGTAGCCCCATTGGTGCAGCAGCGGCTCGATCAGGTCGAAGGCCAGCCAGCCGATCAGATAGCCGGCCATTCCCCCCGCGGTGGAGGCCAGGGTGGTGAGCAGCGCCAGGCGCAAGGCGCGCGCCGGGCGGGCCATGCTCATGGGCGCCAGCATCACGTCCGGCGGCACCGGGAAGAAGGACGACTCGGCGAAGCTCAGGCCGGCGAGATACCAGCTCGCATGGGGATGGCGCACCCAGGTCATCACCTTGTCGTAGAGAAAGCTGAACAGTTTCATCGCGTGCCACCGAGCAGCGGCACGAAGCTCACCTGCTCGAGAATCTCCTTTTCGTGTCCGGTGGCGGTGCGGGTGACGCGCACCAGCACCTGTTCCCTGCCGCTGCCGATGGGCAGCACCAGCCGGCCGCCGGGCCGGAGCTGGTCCACCAGCGCCAGCGGAATGCCCTCCGGCGCGGCGGTCACCACGATGCCGTCATAGGGCGCGTAATGGGGCCAGCCGATGCCGCCGTCGGCATGCTTGGTGCGCACGTTCATTAGGCGCAGGGCGTGGAAGCGGCGCCGCGCCTGGCTCAGCAGCGCCTCGATGCGCTCCACCGTGTAGACCCGTCGCACCAGCCCCGAGAGCACCGCGGTCTGGTAGCCGGAGCCGGTGCCCACCTCGAGCACGTTCTCCAGCGGCCCGCCCTGCAGCAGCAGCTCGGTCATGCGCGCCACGATATAGGGCTGGGAGATGGTCTGGTTGTGACCGATGGGCAGCGCGGTGTTCTCGTAGGCGCGGGTCGCCAGGGCCTCGTCCACGAACAGGTGGCGGGGCACGTCGCGGATCTGCGCCAGCACCCGCGGGTCGCGCACCCCCTGGGCACGGATGTGGGCCACCAGCCGCTCGCGGGTGCGCCGCGAGGTCATGCCGATCCCCTGATGGGCGTTCATCGCTCCAGCCACTCCGCGATCGCCGGCAGCGCCGCATGGCGGGTCAGGTCCACCTGCAGCGGGGTCACCGAAACATAGCCGTTGCGCACCGCATGGAAGTCGGTGCCCTCGCCCGCATCCGCCTCCGGGCCCGCCGCCCCCACCCAGTAGATGGTGCGGCCGCGCGGATCGCTGGCGCGCACCACCGGTTCCGCCTTGTGGCGATGCCCCAGGCGGGTGCTGCGGAAGCCGCGCAGCGCCTCCCATGGCAGGTCCGGCACATTGACGTTGAGGATCAGTTGTTCGCCCGGCGCCGCGGTGCGCTGCAGGCGCCGTACCAGCTCCACCGCCACCCGCGCCCCGGTGTCGTAGTGGCGCGGCTCGTGCGAGGCCATCGAGATGGCGATCGCCGGATAGCCGAGAAAGCGCCCCTCGGTGGCGGCCGCCACGGTGCCGGAATAGAGCACGTCGTCGCCCATGTTGGGTCCGGAATTGATGCCCGAGATCACCATGTCGGGCTCCTCCTCCAGCAGCCCGGTGATGGCCAGGTGCACGCAGTCGGTGGGGGTGCCCTCGACCCGGATGAAGCCGTTCTCGGCGCGCCGCGCGCGGATCGGCTGCTCCAGGGTGAGCGAGTTGCTGGCCCCGCTACGGTCCCGGTCCGGGGCCACCACCTCCAGCGTCGCGAGCGGCGCCAGGGCGTCCGCCAGGGCACGCAGCCCGGGCGCCAGGTAGCCGTCGTCGTTGCTCAGCAGGATGCGCATGAATGACCAGCAGGGAGGCGGATGAAACAGCGTGCAACTATACGGTATCCCCGCACTTTCCTCACCTTGATGTGGGCCGGTTTTCGCGGTCAAATCGAACGATGACGAAGAAGGACGACATCCCCGAGGAGGAACGCGCCCTGTTCCGCGAGGCGATGGCCGGGGTGCAGCGCCAGGCCGGCGAAGGCGAGCGGGTCGAGCCCTTCCGGCGGCGCCGCCCGCCCCGTCCCCTGGAGCACCTACGCGAGGACCCGGCGGAGACGCTGGCGGACCTCAGCGTGGAGACGCCCGAGTTCTTCGAGTTCCGCCGCCCCGGCATCCAGCGGCGGCTGTTCCGCGACCTGCAGCGCGGCCTGCTGCCGCCGGAGGAGAGCCTGGACCTGCACGGCATGCGGGTCACCGAGGCGCGCACCGCCTTCAGCCGCTTCCTCCACGCCAGCCTGGGGCGCGGCCTGCGCTGCGTGCGCATCGTGCACGGCAAAGGGCGCAACTCGCCGGACAGCCAGCCGGTGCTCAAGCAGAAGACCTACCAGTGGCTACTGCAGAGCGAGCCGGTGCTGGCCTTCGTCAGCGCCCCGCGCTGGGACGGCGGCAGCGGCGCCACCTATGTGCTGCTGTCGCGCAAGCACGGCGGCGACTGAAGGGAATCTCGATTTTTCAACCGCCCAGCAGCTCGCGCACCAGGCTGGCGTGGAGGAAGCGGCTGAAGGCGGTGCGCGCC
>CAZVIG010000353.1:1460-3001 GCA_964627395.1 uncultured Sedimenticola sp. | reverse complement strand
CCCACAGCCAGCGATCTCCGCTGCTTTTGTGGGAGCGGCTTCAGCCGCGACGGGAAGGGCAGTCGGGCCTGAAGGCCCTCCCACAGCCAGCGATCTCCGCCACCCCTTTATGTGGGAGCGGCTTCAGCCGCGACCCGAAGGGCGGTGCCGCGGCTTCTCCCATGGCGATGCCCGGCGGCGAAGCCCGGGTCGGCGCCGTTCCGTAGTATCATGCGCCGCTGTTGTCGGTATCACCCCAAGCGAGGTCAGCCATTACCAGTCCGGTCGTCATCCCCAGGGACCAGCACTGCATTTCCAGGGCCAACATCTCCAAGAACGCCCTGAAGGTGCTCTATCGCCTGAAGGATGCCGGTTACGACGCCTACCTGGTGGGCGGCGGGGTGCGCGACCTGCTGCTGGGGCGCGAGCCCAAGGACTTCGACGTGGCCACCAATGCCACGCCGGAGCAGGTGAAGGCCACCTTCCGCAACTGCCGCCTGATCGGACGGCGCTTTCGCCTGGCGCATGTCCATTTCGGGCGCGAGATCATCGAGGTGGCGACCTTCCGCGCCGCCCAGCCGCCGGCGGACGCGGTGGCGCAGAGCGACAACGGCATGATCCTGCGCGACAACGTCTACGGCACCATCGAGGAGGACGCGCTGCGCCGCGACTTCACGGTGAACGCCCTCTATTACGACATCCGCGACTTCTCGGTGGTGGACTACGCCGGCGGCATGCAGGACCTGCAGGAAGGGGTGCTGCGCCTGATGGGCGATCCCGAGACGCGCTACCGCGAGGACCCGGTGCGGATGCTGCGCGCGGCGCGCTTCGCCGCCAAGCTGGGCTTCAAGCTGCACCCGGACACCGAGGCGCCCATCGCCGAGCTGGCGGGGCTGCTCGCGGACGTGCCCTCTGCGCGCCTGTTCGAGGAGGTGCTCAAGCTGTTCATGGGTGGCTACGGGGTGGCCTCTTTCGAGAAACTGCGCCACTACGGTCTGTTCGGCCAGCTCTTCCCCGACACCGAGGCGGCGCTGGCCACCGAGGAGGAGGGCTTTCCCCATACCCTGGTGCTGGAAGGGCTGGCGAACACCGACGCCCGGGTGCGCGAGGGCAAGCCGGTCACCCCGGCCTTCCTGTTCGCGGTGCTGCTGTGGGAGCCGGTGCGGCTGCGCGCCATGGAGCTGGAGCAGGCCGAGGGGATATCCACCATCGCGGCGCTGAATGCCGCCGCCTCGGACGTCATCGAGCGGCAACTGGCTAGGGTGTCGATACCGCGCCGCTTCAGCGTGCCGATGCGCGAGATCTGGACCATGCAGCCGCGCTTCCACTTCACCCGCGGCAAGCGGCCCAAGCGCCTGGCCGCGCACCCGCGCTTCCGCGCCGCCTACGACTTCCTGCTGCTGCGCGCCCGCGCCGGCGAGGTGGAGCAGGCGCTGGCCGACTGGTGGACCGACTTTCAGGAGAAGGGCGAGCCGCCCGCCGAGGCGCAGTCCGAGGAACGACCGCGCTCGCGGCGCCGACGTGGCGGCCGGCGGCGCCGCCGCAAGCCCGCCGGCGGGGAA
>CAZVIG010000353.1:0-1450 GCA_964627395.1 uncultured Sedimenticola sp. | reverse complement strand
ACGACCCGCGGCGCCAGCTCGAGACCGCCTTCGATGCCCTGGCGCGGCTGCCGCGCAGCCGGCTGGTGGCCCGCTCCTCGCTCTACGCCTCGGCGCCCATGGGGCCGGCCGACCAGCCCGACTACCTCAACGCGGTGGCGGCCCTGGACACGGAGCTGGCGCCGCTGGCGCTGCTGGACGCGCTGCAGGCGATAGAGCAGGATCAGGGACGGGTGCGCGAACGCCGCTGGGGCCCGCGCACCCTGGACCTGGATCTGCTGCTGTATGGCGACCGGGTGATCGACCTGCCGCGCCTGAAGGTGCCGCACCCCGGTATCGCCGAGCGCGCCTTCGTGCTGGCGCCGCTGGTGGAGATCGCCGGCGACATCGCCATTCCGGGGCGGGGCGGGGCGCGGGCGCTGCTCGCTGCCTGTTCCGATCCCAGCCTGCGGCGCCTGGCGTCCTGAACCACCCATCGTGGGAGCGAGCGACATGAACCGGACCACCATCACCACCTTGCAGAAGATGAAGGCGGCGGGCGAGAAGATCGTCGCCATCACCGCCTACGACGCCAGCTTCGCGCAGCAGTGCGAGGCGGCGGGCGTGGACCTGCTGCTGGTGGGCGACTCCCTGGGCATGGTGGTGCAGGGGCACCAGGACACCCTGCCGGTGACGGTGGACGAGATGGTCTATCACACCGCCTGCGTGGCGCGCGCCAGCCGCAGCGCCCTGCTGGTGGCCGACATGCCCTTCATGGGTTATGCCACCACCGGCCAGGCCCTGGACACCGCGGCGCGCCTGATGAAGGCAGGCGGCGCGCAGATGGTCAAGCTGGAGGGCGGGGTGCCGCAGCTCGAGACGGTGCGTTACCTGAGCGAGCGGGGGGTGCCGGTGTGCGGCCATCTGGGGCTCACCCCGCAGTCGGTGCACCAGCTCGGCGGCTACCGGGTGCAGGGACGCGACCAGGCGGCGGCCACCGCCATGCTGGAGGAGGCGGTGGCGCTGCAGGAAGCGGGCGCCCAGCTCCTGGTGCTGGAATGCGTACCGCGGACCCTGGCCGCGGAGATCACCCGCAACCTCGAGATTCCGGTGATCGGCATCGGTGCCGGCGTGGACACCGATGGCCAGGTGCTGGTGCTGTACGACGTCATCGGCATCAGCGTCAACCGGATTCCCAAGTTCGCGCAAGACTTCATGCCCGGCGCGGACGGCATCCAGGGCGCGTTGCGCGCCTATGTGGAGGCGGTGCGTGCGGGCCGATTCCCGGGGCCGGAGCATGGCTTCGACTGATATGCAGACCGTTCACGAGCTGCCCGCCCTGCGTCATGCCCTGGCGGCGCTGCGCGCGCGCGGGCCGCTGGCCTTCGTGCCCACCATGGGCAATCTGCACGCCGGCCATCTGGCGCTGGTGCGCGAGGCGCGCCGGCGCGCCGCCAGCGTGGTGGTGAGCATCTTCGTCAATCCGTTGCAG
>CAZVIG010000352.1:1074-3002 GCA_964627395.1 uncultured Sedimenticola sp. | reverse complement strand
CGTGGTGGACACCGAGGCGCCCACCGCGGTGCTGATGCTGCTCGACGAGAACGGCGAGTTCGTGCCCGACAAGCGCATCCCGCACGGCGCCGGCTGAAGTCGGCCATCAGACCGGCACCCGCGACCAGTTGTACTTGACGATCTTGCCGCCGCCGAGATCGACCGACTTCTCGCCGCTGAGGATGAAGCCGGCGCCGTGCGGGATGCGCTTGTCGGGCACGAAATTGCCGTTCTCGTCGAGCAGCATCAGCACCGCGGTGGGCGCCTCGGTGTCCACCACGATCACTTGCACCAGGGCCGGCTTGGAGACGTTGCCGGAGTCGTCCGCCACCTCCAGCTGGAAGGTGTGGGCGCCCACCGGCAGCTTCTTGTCGGGCATGGTGATGTGCAGCCGCGGGTCGGTGGTGGTGATGGGGTTGGCGGTGATTTCCTCGAGGGTCTTGGTGGTCATGTCGTCTCTCCTGGGTCATGGTCGCCCCCGGCGGGGGGACCTGGTTGAAGGAAGCTCCAGCGGTAGGCGATCAGGCGCCGCCCTTCGGCGGCCTCGGATGCGCTGGCGTCGAGGGTGAAGTCCTGTCCGGGGGGTACCGCCTGGTCCTGCGCGCGCGCGGTCGGCGGCGCGCTGGCCGGACCCCGCGCGGGATCCAGCAGCGGCGGATCGGCGAGCCGGTCGCCGCGACCGATCCGGCTGCGCTGTACCTGCACCGCACCCGGCACGGCGCGCTCCGCCAGCCAGGTGTCCACGCCCACCAGGCCGGTGAGCCCCACCAGCAGCGGGGCGCTGGCGGTGAGCACCCGAAAGGCGACGTGCGCCGGCACCTCGCGCTCGGCGATGCGCCGGATCATGCCCAGCAGCTCGGGATCCGCCTCCTCGTGCACCAGGATGGTGACGCGGAAGGCGAGGCGGTCGAAGAAGGCGTCCACCGCCTGGGCCTCGTCCGCGTCCAGCGCCAGATCGGCGCCGAACAGGGCCAGGAACTCCTCGCGTTCCGGGTCGCCCAGGAACAGGCTGTCGCCGAGGAAGGCGTTGCCGCTCTCCATGCCGCCCAGGGTGAGGGGGTCGTCGCGGTCGTCCAGATCGGCACCGAGGATGGTGGCGAAGGTGCGGCGCAGGCGGAAGTCCTCCAGCACCCGGATGCCGCCGTGGCTCACCATGCCGTCGCTGGCGATCTCCAGCGCCAGCTCCAGGCCGCGCAGGGTGCCGTGCCAGCGCTGCAGCTCGGCGGCGCGCGCCAGGAAGCGGCGCTGCTGGGCCTCGCTCCAGCCCGCCTCGCACTGCAGGCCGATCCAGCCCGCCAGCCATTCCAGGCTCTGCGCCGGCACCGTCTCCGGGCGGGTCAGCAGGTCGGCATGCGCCACCCGGTCCTCGAGCAGGGTCAGCACCCCCTCCATGTTGTCCAGATAGCGCTCCAGAAAGTCCGGGCCGGTGGCGGGGCCGGTGGCATCCGCCTCGGGCGGCAGCAGGGTCTCGTGATACAGCTCCGGCAGGTAGCGCTCCAGATAGGAGAAGCGCCCGGCATAGGCGCGCAGGGCGAACAGCTCCGGGGTGGCGTTGCCCGGGCCGCACAGCTCCAGCCGCAGGTGCAGATAGCGGCCGCGCAGCGCGCGCACCTGCCGGCCGCTGCGCTGCACCAGCAGGGTGAACAGGCCGCGGCGCCCCGGTTCCGGAGCGCAGGGCAGCAGGCCCGGATGGTGCGGCAGCTCCGAGGGATGGGGCACCCAGGCGGCCTGCGGCACCCCCTCTCCCTCCGCGCCGCAGTCGCCGAGGCGGTGTTCGTGCCACTCCAGGGCCGGGTCGTCGACCGCCAGGGGTCGCTCGGCCGCCGCCAGCCAGAGGCGGATGCCGCAGCCGGCCGGAAGCACCGCCTCCAGGTAGAGCCGGTGCCAGACGCTGCCCGGCGCGCCGCTGTCGAGCCGCTGCGGCGGGG
>CAZVIG010000352.1:0-1064 GCA_964627395.1 uncultured Sedimenticola sp. | reverse complement strand
GCCTGGACGACCCGCCCCATTACCCGGCCCACCGCGGCCGCGACGCAGGAAACTGGGACGCGAGATGGGCACCAGCGGATGGCTGCCGCGGTGGGCCGGGTAATGGGGCGGATCGTCCAGGCCGTGCAGGAAGGGGCCGCCATCGTAGTCCGGCTTCAGGGGGTAAAGATCGCCTACGGGGAAGCGCTCGCCGCCGCCCTCGCCCAGGCGATAGACGCGCGCCTCGCTGCGCACCTCGGGCGGGGTGCCGGGGACCTCGCCGTGCACCAGCACGGCCACCTGATCGTCGCCGATCCAGGCCAGGGTGTAGGGTCGCCGCGCCCCGCGCAGGCGCAGCGGCTCGCGCCAGCGCGCGGGGTCGGCCGGGTCCCAACGGCGCAGCAGCGCATCGCCCTCCGCAGCCCAGGAGAGACAGGCCGGCTCGCCCGCCGCGCTGCAGGCCAGGGCGACCGGAGTCTCGTCCTCCGGCCACACCGCCTCGCCCTGCAGGCTCAGACGGGGAGGAGACTCCGGATCGCAGGGCCGGGGCCGCCCGTGCGGGCGCGGCGGGGCACGGCGACGGCGCGGCGGGTGGCCGTCGAGGCGCGCCAGGCGCCGCCCCTCCCGATCCAGCACCCAGACGCCCCCCTCGGGCGCCGCGGCCAGCCGCCAGGCGGCGAAGCCCTCGGCGCTCACGCTGGCATCCTCGTAGCGCCCGCGCAGATCGTGCATCAGCACCCTGCCGCCCAGCGCCAGATAGAGGATGCCGTCGTGCCCCAGGCAGAGGTCGCTGACCGCACCCGCCAGCGGCAGCCGATAGAGGGGGCGCGCCTCGCCCGCCCCGTGGCGGCTCACCACCCGGTGCCAATCCGGATCGTAGGCGGCGCTGTCGCCCGCGCGGTCGCGGGTCCCGGGCACCCGCTCCAGGCGCGCTGCGGCCTCGGCGGCGTCCTCCTGCAGCGCGAAGTGCCGGCGCTGCCGCGCCAGGCGCAGGGCGCGTCGCGCGCGGTCGTATTCCAGCGCCGGCGGCGCGCCGGGCAGGCGCCAGTGGTCGGCGTCGGCGAGCAGGGCGAAGCGCAGGCCGT
>CAZVIG010000351.1:0-3005 GCA_964627395.1 uncultured Sedimenticola sp. | reverse complement strand
TTGCTCCACCGCGTGGATCAGATTCTCCAGCTCGCGCTGGAGCTGCGGGGCATCCGCGAGCAGCGGCCAGGCGCGGCTCCAGTACTTCAGGGCCTCGGCGTCCTGTTTGCGTTGGCCGGCGGCGTTGCCGCGCAGCCACAGCGCGGTGGCGTTGTCCGGCTCGATGGCCAGCACCTTGTCGAGCAGGGCCACCGCCTTCTCCGGCACCTGGCCGCCGTTCTGCATCGAGAGGGCGTCGGCCAGCGAGATCATCACCGTCGGGTTGTCCGGCAACAGCTCGTCGAGGCGGGTGAAGGCCTTCACCGCGTCGTCGTAGCGATCGAGCTGCATGTAGGTGCGCCCGAGCAGGAACCAGCCCTTGGGGTTGTTGGGGTCCTTCTCCATGTGTTGCTCGAGCTGCTTCACCAGTTCCGCGATGCTGCCGGGCTTATGTACCGCACCGGGGGTGTCCGCCGTGGCGGCGGCCTGTCGTGCCGCCGGATCGAGCAGGTCCGGCGAGCCGGTCTGCAGGTAGACCGCGGCGACCAGGGTGGGCACCAGGACCACCAGGGCGATCACGGTGGCCAGCGAGGCGCGGTCGCGGCGTGCGGTGACGCTGCTTTTCTCGGCGACCTCGAGGTCCTGGGCCAGGGCGATCTCGAGGTCGGCCTTCGCCTGCTCGAATTCCTCGTCGGACAGCTCGCCGCGGGCCTTCTCCCTTTTCAGTTCCTCCAGCCGTTCGCGGGCGATGCGGATGTCGTGCTCCCGGGTGTCGTCGCTGGGCAGCGCCTCGGGCGAACGGCGGAACAGGGGCAGGATCAGCAGCAACAGCACCACGGCCAGCACGGCGCCGGCGATCAGCAGGAAGGGGGTCATCAGTCTTTACTCTTGTCGGATGTCGGTTCCAGCAGGCTGGCGGCCTGGGCGAGGCGCTGGGCGTCGATCTCGGCGCGCTCGTCGCGTTGGCGCGCGCGCGCGATGGCGCGCAGCATCAGTACCACCGCCAGGACGAAGATCACGAAGGGGCCGATCCACAGCACCAGGGTCTTGCCCTTGAAGGGCGGTTTGTAGCGCACGAAGTCGCCGTAGCGCTGCACCATGAAGTCGATGATCTCCTGCTTGGTCTTGCCCTCCTTGAGCATGCGGAAGACCTTGTGACGCATGTCCTGGGCCAGCTCGGCGTTGGAGTCGGCGATGTCCTGGTTCTGGCACACCAGGCAGCGCAGCTCGCTGGTCAGCTCCTTGTAGGTGCGTTCCTGCTGCGGGCTGTCGAAGTCGTACACCTCGATGTTGGTGGCCAGGGCCGCGGTGACGGCTGTCAGCCACAGCAACAGTGCGCTGAGGGTGGCTTTCATCGTTTCTCCTCGAACCAGCGGGCGAACTTCTCCTGCCAGACGCGCTCGTCCAGCGCCGCCTTGTGCTTCACGCGGATGATGCCGTCGGCGTCGATGAGGAAGGTCTCCGGCGCGCCGTACACGCCCCAGTCGATCACCGCCTCGCTGTCGGGGTCGAAGCCCACCGCCACGAAGGGGTTGCCGTTCTGGCGCAGCATCGCCTGGCCGTCTTCGCGGGTGTCGCGCCAGTCGATGCCCACGATGGGAATGCCGCGTGCCTTGAGCTTCATCAGATAGGGGTGCTCGCGCCAGCACTCCGGACACCAGCTCCCCCAGACGTTGAGCAGCCAGGGTTTGCCCTTGTAGTCGGACGAGCGCACCGTCTTGGCGGGGTCGAACAGGTCGGGCAGGGCGAATTCCGGCGCCGGCCGGCCGATGAACTCGGTGGGGATGTCGCGCGGGTTGTACTTGCCCTCGCCCATCTGCATCAGGACGTAGAAGAACAGCCCCGCCAGGGCGAGGAAGATCAGCAGCGGGATCAATGCCTTGCGGTTCATGCGCGCGCCTCCGCGCCCTTGCCCGCGGCGGCGCTGCGGCGCGCCAGCACGCGATAGCGGCGGTCGGAGGCGGCGAGCAGGCCGCCCAGGGCCATGATCAGCGCCCCCAACCACAGCCAGCGTACGAAGGGTTTGTGATAGACGCGCAGGCTCCAGGCGCCCTTGCCCAGATCCTCGCCCAGGGCGACATAGAGATCCCGGAACAGGCCGGCGTCGATGGCCGCCTCGGTCATGGGCATCTTCTGCACCAGGTAGGTCCGCTTCTGGGGCCGCAGCTCGGTCAGCAGGCGGTCGCCCTCGTATACCTTGATGCGCCCTTCATAGGCGGTGTAGTTGGGCCCCTCGACGCTGCTCACGCCCTCGAACTCGAACCGGTAGTCGCCGATGCTGTAGGACTCGCCGGGCGCCAGGCGGATGTCCTTCTCGGTGGAATAGGTGGTGGTCATGGCGATGCCGATCACGAACACCCCGATGCCGACATGGCCCAGGATCATGCCCCAGAAGCCCAGCGACAGGTGGCGCAGGTTGCCGTGCGGCTGCAGGCGATCGCGCAGCGCCGCCAGGGTGGAGGTGACCACCCACAGGCCCAGGACCAGGCCCAGCACCGTCATGGGGTTGACGAAGGGCACCGCCAGCAGGCCCCAGGCCAGGCCCAGCACCAGCGCCGCAGCCAGCGGCAGCCGCAGCCGCCGCCACAGGCGGGCCGGTTCGTCACGTTTCCAGCGCGCCATGCTGCCCACCCCGATGATGGCCACCAGGGGCAGGGTGAGGATCATGAAGATGACATCGAAGTAGGGACGCCCCACCGATACCTTGCCCAGCTCGAGGGCGTCGGCGACCAGGGGGTACAGGGTGCCCAACAGCACCGCCACCGCGGCCACCAGCAGCAGCACGTTGTTCATCAGCAGGAAGGTCTCGCGCGAGAGCAGCTCGAAGCGCACGCTGCTCTTGATCTCGTTGGCGCGCACCGCATACAGGGCCAGCGAGGAGCCCACCACCGCGAACAGGAAGGCGAGGATGAAGACCCCGCGCTCCGGATCGGAGGCGAAGGCGTGCACCGAGGTGAGCACCCCGGAGCGCACCAGGAAGGTGCCCAGCAGGCTGAGCGAGAAGGTGAAGATCGCCAGCAGCACCG
>CAZVIG010000350.1:0-3014 GCA_964627395.1 uncultured Sedimenticola sp. | reverse complement strand
CACTCCGGCGGGGTGACCGGGTCGAACTCGCCCGCCAGCAGCAGGGTCGGCACCGTACTGTGCACCGGCCGGCGGAACGCCTCGGACACGGGGGCACGCGGCCAGAAGCGGCAGGGGCCATAGCGCCAGTCGAGGCGCTTGATGGAGGCCACGCGGGGAAACTGGCGCAGCAGGCGGCGGAACTGCGCCTCGCCGAGGGGCCCGTTGTCGCTGCACTCCACCGAGTTGGCCACCGGATCGCTGAGGTCCTCCGCGAGCTGGGCGTCCAGGCTGTCCTGGGCCAGCTCGCGGGTGATGGCGGCGGGTCGGTCGCGCCCCAGCTCGCGCAGCAGCCCGGGCAGCTTGGGCAGGCGGTCCCACTGGTACTCGGCATCGAAGATCATCCAGGCGAGGTCGCCGTCGTCCAGCAGCACCTTCAGGTCGCTGCGGCGTGCCGGATCCTGCAGCACCAGCTCCAGGGGCTCGCGGCGCAGGCGCTGCAGCGCCGTCTCCAGCCAGCGCCGGAGCTGCGTCTGCGGGGTGTCGCAGTCGAGCAGTTCGCAGCTCCGCTCGGCGAGCTTCAGGGCACGATCCAGGAGCCAGGCGTCGGCCGCCTCGCCGTGCGCCTGGGGCGGATAGACCGAGTCCAGCAGCACCGCCTCCAGCCCCGGCGGGTGACGGCGCATCGCCTCCAGCGCCACCCGGGTGCCGTAGGAAACCCCATACAGCCGCCAGCGCTCCAGCCCCATCGCGCGCACCAGGTCCAGCAGGTCGTCGGCATTGGCCGGAGTGTGGAAAAGGCCCAGATCCACGCCCTCGCCCTGCAGCCGAGCCAGGCAGGCGCGCTGCGACGCCGCCAGGGCCCGGTACTGATCCTCCAGGGGCGCGCGGCTGGCGAGCTGGGCGCGACGCGCAGCGCGCACCTCGGGGCAGTCGATGGCGGGCCGGCTCAGCCCCACCCCACGCTGGTCGTAGAGCACGATGTCCGAAGGCCAGTCCACCTCCTGCGCCCAGTCCAGCCAGGCCGGGAGGGTGGCGGCATCCAGCCCGGTGGCGCCGCCCGGCCCGCCGCTGACATAGATCACCGGGGCGGCGCGGCGCGCCCAAGGCCGCGCCGCCAGATGGACCACCGGCAGGCGGAAGCCGTCTCGCACCTGCAGCCAGCCGCAGTGCACCGGGCGCCACCAGGAGACGGGAAACCAGCAACGCCCCCATTCGAGACGGGTGCCGTCGGCCAGGGTCCGGCCGGGCGGCGGCCGGTTGGCGAGCTGCCAGCCCCAGGCCAGCGCCAGCAGGATCAGCGCCGGCAGCGCCAGGCGGCGCAGCGTCTTCATGAGGCGCGCGCGAGATAGTCCAGGAACAGGCCGGCGAACAGCACCAGGCCG
This sequence comes from uncultured Sedimenticola sp., assembly GCA_964627395.1. Taxonomy (GTDB): domain Bacteria; phylum Pseudomonadota; class Gammaproteobacteria; order Chromatiales; family Chromatiaceae; genus MONJU. The sequence continues at coordinate 1,650 of CAZVIG010000350.1, read as the reverse complement.
AACCAGTTGTTCTCGAGGAAGGCGCGGAAGCAGGCGCGCCGCTCGCGGTGCCGGATCAGGTACTGCTGGCGCGCGAACAGCAGGGCGCCGACCGCCAGCCCCGCCTGCCAACCCCAGCCCAGGCCGGCCCGACGCCCCACGTCCCACAGCAGGGCCAGCATCAGGAGCTGCAGCAGACCGATGATCAGCCGGTCGTGGCGGCCGAACAGGATGGCGGAGGATTTGATCCCCACCTTGAGATCGTCCTCGCGGTCCACCATGGCGTATTCGGTGTCGTAGATCAGCGCCCAGACCACGGTAGCGACGAACAGCTCCCAGGCGAGCGGCGGCACCGTGCCCTGCAGGGCGGTGAAAGCCATCGGCACCGCCCAGCCGAAGGCCATGCCCAACACGAGCTGCGGCAGGTGGGTGACCCTTTTCATGAAGGGATAGACCGCCGCCAGCGCCACCGCCACGAAGGACATCGCCACCGTCAGGCGGTTGAGGAACAGCACCAGCCCGAAGGCCAGCAGGCTGAGCGCCGCGAACTCCATCAGCGCCTCGCGCGGGCTCACCTCGCCGGTGGCCAGGGGCCGCTGCGCGGTGCGCTCCACCCGGCCGTCGAAGTCGCGGTCGGCGAAGTCGTTGATGGCGCAGCCGGCGGAGCGCATCAGCACGGTGCCGAGGACGAAGATCGCCGCCACCCACCAGGGCGGGTTGCCGTCCCCGGCGATCCACAGCGCCCACAGACCGGGCCACAGCAGCAGAAAGATGCCGATCGGCCGGTCGGCGCGCACCAGCCTGAGATAGGCGCGCAGGCGCCGCCGCCAGGGCGGCAGATCGGCCAGCAGGGCATCGACGCGGGGATACTTGGCGCTCATCGTTACAGCTCGGCGATGGTCGGCAGGAAGATCTCGTTCACCAGCAGCGGCCGGCCGGCATAGGAAAACAAGGTGCGGCGGCCCCAGATCGCCGCCGGGCGCGCGGACTCCGGCAGCGCCGCGCAGGCGGCCTCGTAGAGGCGCTGTCCCGGCACCAGGCGAGCCCCCTCCACCGCCAGGCGGCGGGTGCGCGGATCAGCGAACAGCACCGCGCCCAGGGGGCGGTCGCGCAGCCGCACCAGACGCCGTGCCGCGCCGCGCTGGCTGCCGGCCGGGATCAGGGTGCGGGCGAACACCACCGGGGTGTCGCCGCAGTGCAGCTCCACCTCGCGCAGCAGGGCCGTGCCGCGCGGCGGCGCCCCCAGCAGCCGCCGCTCGCTGGGCAGCGGCCGGGCCTGCCCCTGGCGGCGCAGGCGCACCCCGAAGCCTGCCCCGCAGGCGCGCTGCAGGGCGCGGGTGAGCGAACCCTGGTCGAGCAGCCAGTCGGCCACCCCCGCCGGCAGGGCGCTGCGGCGCAACTCCCGAAGCGGGAGCCAGGGCGGCTCGGCGAGACTGGAATCGACGGAAAGACGCATGTCCTGTGCAGCAGGGACCGGGAGGTTCGATTATCGCACAGCACCCCACCCCGGCGGACGGCTTTGCACAGCCGGGATCGTGACCATACTCCCTTACAGGGGGGAAGACCCGCGGTCCGGGCGCGCCGCCAGCCTGGCGGCTTGGCCGGCGGGACGCCGGCGCCCCCTGGGCGCTCAGTCCCCTTGCGGCATCTCGTGGCCGAACAGATCGAGCT
>CAZVIG010000349.1:0-3014 GCA_964627395.1 uncultured Sedimenticola sp. | reverse complement strand
CTGGCGCGGCGCAACGACGAGGACCCCTTCGTCACCGACCGCTTCGAGTTCTTCGTCGGCGGGCGCGAGATCGCCAACGGCTTCTCCGAGCTGAACGACCCGGAGGACCAGGCCGAGCGCTTCCGCCGCCAGGTGGAGGAGAAGGAGGCGGGCGACGAGGAGGCGATGCACTTCGACGCCGACTACATCCGCGCCCTGGAGCACGGCCTGCCGCCCACCGCCGGCGAGGGCATCGGCATCGACCGCCTGGTGATGCTGTTCACCGATTCCCCCTCGATCCGCGACGTGCTGCTGTTCCCGCACATGCGGCCCGAGACCTGAGCGGGCAGGGAGCTTTGTCGGGCCTGAAGGCCCTCCCACAAGGTGAGCTCTGCCACCGCAACCTGTGGGAGCGGCTTCAGCCGCGACCGAAAAGACGGTCGGGCCTGAAGACCCTCCCACAAGGTGAGCCCTGTCACCGGCGACTGTGGGAGCGGCTTCAGCCGCGACAGAAGGGGTGGGGTGAAGGTCCTCCTACAGGCGGGCCCCGCCACGGCTGTCGGTGGAAACCGCCTCAGCCGTTGAGCATCTCCCGCACCTCGGCCACCTGCTCCGCCGGGCCTTCCATCTCCAGCACCATCACCTCGGTCTCGATGCCGACCCGGGCGAAGGCGCTGTAGTCCTCCCAGCGCAGCATGCAGGTGCGCTCGTCGCTGCGCCCGCTGGAGGCCAGGTGTTGCAGCCGAGCCACCAGCACCAGGTCGGCATAGTCCGCCTCGGGACGCTCCCGATCCAGCTCCAGGCAGGCGGTGGGGATCTCGCTCAGCTCGGGGGCGAACTCCCACTGCTCCAGCATCTCGCGTCCCAGGGCGGGAGCGATCTCCGCAAGCAGCCGCTGCACCGTCTCGCCCTGGACGTCGAAGCCCAGCTCGCAGTCCAGTCGGGTCAGCACCGGCAGGGCGCCGATGTTGTGGATCAGGCCGCCCAGCATCGCCTGCTCCGGCTCCAGGCCGCGCAGGCCCTGGGCCAGGACGCGCGCGATGGCGGCCACCTCCACGCTGTCGTTCCATACCTGGCGGAAGGCCTTGTCCAGGGCGTCCGAGGTGGCCTGGAACATCTGCTTCATCGCCAGGCTGAGGACCAGGTTCTTGACCAGCCGCAGTCCCATGCGGGTGATCGCCATCTGCACGTCGTCGATGGGGGAGCGGCCGCGGTAGAGGGGGCTGTTGGCGACCTGCAGCAGGCGCGCGGTCAGCGCCGGGTCCTGGGTGACCACCGCCGCCACCTCGGCGGCGTTGCTGTTGTCGCTCTCCACCGCCTCGCGCACCCGCAGGGCGACCTCGGGCAGGGTGGGGAGCTGGATGCGGTTGGCCGCGATGTCCTCGCGGATCTGCTGGGCGAAGGTGGGTGTCTCGAGTGCTGCTTGCGACATGGCCGGCGTCCCTGTTGGATGGATACCGGCTGTATCGGGCAGGCCCGGGCTAACTTGAGGGATTTTCGCTCGCCAGAGGGTAGGGCAGGTCGAGGAATTCCAGGCGCGGGCCCTCGGGGCCGCCCAGGCGCACCTCGCCGCCCTCGGCGCTGGCGATCTCGACCACCACCAGGGCCTCGTAGCCGCCCTCGGGCGAGGGGGCGCTGGCCACCACCTTGCCGGTGCCCTGGCCGGAGGCGGAGCCCTCGGCGAACAGCTCCTGGCCCGGCTGCGGCGGCGTGTCGGCGTCGATGCGCACCCGGTACATGCGGCGCTTCAGCTTGCCCAGGTACTGCATGCGGGCGACGATCTCCTGCCCGGTATAGCAGCCCTTGGTGAAGCTGACCCCCTCCACCATCTGCAGATTGGCCATCTGGGGCACGAAGGCCTCGGCGGTGGCGTCGTACACGCTGGGGATGCCGGCGCGGATGTCCAGTAACGCCCAGGCGCGCGCGCCGGTGGGGCGGGCGCCGTTCTCTGCGGCCTCCTCCCAGAGGGCCTGCATCAGCGCCGGTTCGACGATCACCTGGAAGCGCGGCCGGTCACCCGGCACCCGGATCAGGGTGTAGCCGTCGAGGGTGACCACGGCGTTGTCCTCCGCCGGCGGCTCGATGGGCAGCAGGTCGGGGGCGCAGGCGCCGGCCAGTTCCACCCGCGCCAGCTCGTCGCTGGCGTCCTCCAGGGTCACCTGAGCGCGCAGCACGAACATCCGCAGTCGCTTGAGCACCGGTTCCAGGCGCTCGACCGGCAGCATCAGATAGAGGGCGCCGTCGCGCTCGAAGATGCGGAAGCTCGCGAGCATCCGCCCTTTGGGGCTGCAGTAGCTGCTGAGCTGGCTGTGGCCCGCGTCCACCTTGTGGATGTCATTGGTGAGCTGGCCCTGGAGGAAGCTCCGGCGGTCCTCGCCGGTGACGCGGATCAGCCCCAGGTGGGAGAGATCCGCGATGGCACACTCGGCCAGCGGGCCGTCGTCCAGGGTCTGGGTCTGGATGAAATCCTGCCACGCCTGCATGGATGTTCTCCGCTATCCGGTTCGATGGGCGGGTATCATAGCGGATCGTCCGCACCCATATTCGCAGTATCCCGGGGGAATTCCACGTGTCCGCATCCATCCGCGCCGGCAGCCTGGTGCTCTACAAGATCCATCCGGCGCTGGTGGGCGCGGTGGGCGACAAGATCGAGATCCGGCTCGACGGCGGCAAGTCGCGCAAGGTACGCCCCAAGGATGTGCGCCTGTTGCACCCCGGGCCGCTGGACAGCCTGGCGCGGCTGCAGTCGCCGCCGCAGGGCAACCTGGAGGAGGCCTGGGAGCTGCTGCAGGGCGAGCAGCCCGCCTTCGACGAGCTGGCGGAGCTGGTGTATGGCGACTTCACCCCGGCCAGCGCCTGGGCCACCTGGCAGCTCCTGCAGGACGGGCTCTATTTCTCCGGCGACCCGGAGGCGATCCACGTCAACGACCCGGAGCGGGTCGCCGAGTTGCAGGCCGAGCGCGCGCGCCGCGAGGCGGAGGCGGCGGCCTGGCAGGGCTTCCTGGAGCGCGTGGAAGCGGGCCGGCTCGAGCCGG
>CAZVIG010000348.1:0-3021 GCA_964627395.1 uncultured Sedimenticola sp. | reverse complement strand
ATGCGGCGCGCTTCTTCTACATCATGCGCAAGTGCGAGCAGCACCTGGATTTCGACCTGGACCTGGCGCGCTCGCGCTCCGCGGACAACCCGGTGTATTACGTGCAGTATGCGCATGCGCGGATCTGTTCGGTGTTCCGCCAGGCCGAGGAGAAGGGCATCGACACCGCCCTGAGCGCGGGCACCACCCACCTGGAGCGTCTGACCGAGACGCACGAGCAGACCCTGCTCAAGACCCTGGCGCGCTATCCCGAGGTGGTGGAGGCGGCGGCGCTCAACGAGGAGCCGCACCAGCTCGCCCACTATCTGCGCGAGCTGGCCAACGACCTGCACACCTATTACAACGCCCATCCTTTCCTGGTGGAGGATGCCGCGCTGCGCGATGCCCGTCTGAAACTGATCGCCGCCACCCGCCAGGTGCTGGCCAACGGCCTGGGCCTGATCGGGGTGAGCGCACCGGAGCAGATGTAAGGTGACCCGCGACTACAAGCCCCGTAATCGTGGAGGCAAGACCCGCCGGCAGGGTGCGCCCGCCTGGTTGTGGCTGCTGGTGGGCCTGCTGGTGGGCGCCTTCGCCACCGGGCTGGTGTGGCTCAAGCTCAATACGCCGGAGCAGGCCTCGACCTGGATCGGCGCCCGCCCCGACCGTCCGCCGCACGAGCCGCCGCCGCGCGCCGAGAGTCGGCCCGAGATCCCGCCCTACAAGCCGCGTTATCGCTTCTACGACGACCTGCGTCGCAAGGAGGTGGTGGTGCCGGAGGAGCAGCTCGACCGGCGCGAGCTGGCCGAGCGCATCGACCCCACCGCCCAGTATCTGGTGCAGGTGGGCTCCTTCACGCGCGCCGCGGACGCCGACCGGCTGCAGGCGGAGCTGGCGCTGCTGGGCATCGAGACCCGGGTGAGCAAGGCGCGTCTGGGCGTGGGCAAGGTGCGTTACCGGGTGCAGGCCGGCCCCTATCTCGGCCGCTCCGCCCTGGACAAGGCTCGCGCCCAGCTCAAGCGAAACGGTTATCGCGACCTGCTGGTGCGGATCATTCGCTGATTTCTCTTGTCGCCAATGAGCGACATCTGCTTTTCAAGTCTGCGCCAAGGCTGCACAATGGGTGCAAATTTCCCGCACGGAGAAGGCGGTGACCCTGCACCCCAACCTGACCCGGCAATTACACGATCTGTCGCTTTCGCCCGACGTGCCACCCTCCGCGCGTTCCTGGCGTCATCTTCTAGAGCAGGTGTCGCGCACCTATGCCGACATGGAGGCCAGCAGCGACCCCTATGAGCGTCCCCTCGGGGTACGTCTCCAGGCCTTGCTTCAGGCGATTCCCGACTTTCTGTTTCTGGTAGACGAGCAGGGCCGTTACCTGGAGATGCTGGCCGGCGACCCGGCGCGTCTGCTGATACCGGCGGAGGTGCTGATCGGGCGGCGCTTCGACGAGGTGATGCAGCAACCTCTGGCGGCGCGCCTGATGCAGGCCCTGCGCGCGACCCTGGCCGACGGCCAGGTGCGCACCGTCGAATACGGCCTGCACCGCGGCGAGGAGGAGCGCATCTACGAGGGACGCATGGTGCGCGTCACCGCCGGCGAGGCGCCGCAGGTGCTGTTCCTGGTGCGCGACGTCTCCGCCAGCGTGGAGAGCGAAGGGGTGGCGCGCATGCTGCAGACGGTGCTCAGCCAGGCCAGCGAGGGCATCGTCATCGTGCGCGGCCAGGACCGCCGCGTGCTGTACGCCAACGATGCGGTGACCGACACCCTCGGCTACACCCCCGAGGAGCTGATGGCCGAGGGCGAGGGCTTTCTGCGCCACGAACTGGACCAGGCCCTGTGCGACGAGCTGTGCCAGCTCGCGCGCAACCGCGATGCGGTGAAGAAGGAGGCCGCCATCCACGACAAGGAGGGCGGCGAGCGCAAGGTCTGGCTCAGCATCGATACCCTGCGCAACAGCGCCGGCGAGATCGACTTCTTCGTGTGCCTGCTCACCGATCTCACCGAGATCGAGCGCTCGCGCCAGATGCTCGCCTACCAGGCGGCGCACGACAGCCTCACCGGCCTGCCCAACCGCACCTCGCTGCGCGAACGTCTCGGCCAGGCGCTGGCGCGGGCGCGCCGTCACGATGCCAGCGGCGCGGTGCTGCTGCTGGACCTGGACCGCTTCAAGCACATCAACGACAGCCTCGGCCACGGCGTGGGCGACGAGGTGCTGTGCCAGGCCGCGGCACGCATCGACGGCGCCTGCCGTGAGGAGGACTTCGTGGCGCGGCTCGGCGGCGACGAGTTCGTGGTGGTGCTGGAGGACCTGGAGACGCCCACCCAGGCGGGGCGGGTGGCGGAGAAGATCCTGCAGGCCTTCCGCGAACCGCTGCGCCTGAAGGGCGAGGAAGAACTGCACGTCACCCCCAGCATCGGGGTCTGCGTCTTTCCCGACGACGAGGAGGACGCCGACGACCTGGTGCGCCGTGCCGACGCCGCCATGTACGAGGCCAAGGGGCGCGGCGGCAACAGCTTCGACTTCCACCATCCCGACATGACCGAGCGCGCGCGCCGTCACCTGGAGATCGAGCGGGCCTTGCGCCTGGCGATCGCCGAGGACCGCCTCGAGGTGCACTACCAGCCGCAGTTCGACCTCGCCAGCGGTAAGCTCGCGAGCATGGAGGCGCTGGTGCGCTGGCGCCTGCCCGACGGCCGCCTGCGTCCGCCCGGCGAGTTCATCGGCGTGGCCGAGCTGAGCGGCCTGATCGTGCCCCTGGGCTACTGGGTGGTGGAGGCGGTGTGCCGCCAGATCCGTGCCTGGCACGAGGCGGGCCTCGGCTGCACCCAGGTGGCGATCAACGTCTCCGCCCGGCAGCTCGCGGAACCGGCCTTCGCCGGCCGGGTGAGCGAGCTGCTGGCCCAGTATGGCGTCCCCAGCACCTGCGTCGAACTGGAGGTGACCGAGAGCATCGAGGTGCCGCCCGGCAGCATCCGGATGCGCAACATCGAGCAGCTCCGCGAGGCGGGCCTGCGCCTGGCGGTGGACGACTTCGGCAC
>CAZVIG010000347.1:0-3054 GCA_964627395.1 uncultured Sedimenticola sp. | reverse complement strand
GCCAGCGCCGGCTCGGCACGGTAAGCCGTCAACCTTGAATTCTTCGCCCAAGCGGGCACCATTGACGTAGTGACCATGGCACGCCGCCGTTCGGCCGAAGAAGAGGCATGAACCAACACCAGCTGATCGCCGAACTGCTCTCCCAATCCTGGTTCCAGTTCGTGCTGGTGGCCGTGTTCGCCTTTCTCACCGGCCTGGAGTTCCACGAATACATCCTGCTGCGCAGCAAGGAACGGCCGGAGGTGCCCGCCTTCAGCCTGGGCACCAGCCGCACCTTCACCTTCATCGCGGTGCTGGGCTTCGTGCTCTATAGGCTCGATCCCCGCTTCCATCTCTACCTCGCCGGCATGCTGGCGCTGGTGGTCTTCTCCGCCCTGTTCTACCGGCAGAAGCTGCAATCCGGTCAGTCCGGGTTGCTGCAGCCGCTGGTGTCGCTGCTGGTCTATACCTACGGCCCGGTGGTGTCGCTGATGCCGCCCTGGTTCCTGGTGCTGCTGTTCGTCGCGGTGGTGTTCATCCTCGGCGCCCGTCCCTTCGCCCACCGCCTGCTGCACAACCTGCAGCCGGGGGAGATCACCACCTTGGCCAAGTTCCTGCTGCTCTCCGGGGTGATCCTGCCGCTGCTCCCCAACCAGCCGGTGAGTCCCCTGCTGCCGGCCACGCCGTTCAAGATCTGGCTGGCGGTGGTGGTGATCTCGAGCATTTCCTATGTCGGCTACATCCTGAAGAAGTATCTGCTCAAGCGTCAGGGCTACCTGGTGACCGGACTGCTCGGCGGGCTCTATTCCAGCACCGCCACCACCGTGGTGCTGGCGCGCAAGAGCCGTCCGCTGGCGACGCCGGACCCGGCGTTGGATGCCGGCATGCTGGCCGCCACCGGCGTCATGTACCTGCGCCTGCTGGCGCTGGTGCTGATCATGAACCCCGGCCTGCTGGGGCAGACCGCCCCGCCGCTGCTCGGCTTCACCCTGATCACCCTGGGGCTGGCGGCCTGGATCTACCGGCGTGCCGAGAGCGATGCGGAGACCACCGCCGATCTGGGCCGCTCCAACCCGCTGGCGCTGGGCCTCGCGCTGCTGTTCGCGGTGCGGTTCGTACTGATGATGGTGGTGACCCAGCAGGTCCTCGCCCACTTCGGCCAGACCGGCCTGAAGGTGCTCGCTTTCGGCGTCGGCTTCACCGACATCGACCCCTTCGTGCTGTCGGTGCTCAGCGGCCATTACTCCGCCCCGCCCGTCCTCCTGGCGAGCGCCATCGTGATCGCCGCAGGCAGCAACAACCTGCTCAAGGCGCTGTATGCGGTCTCACTGGGCGGCCGCCGCAACGGCGCCCGCAGCGCGCTCTGGCTGGCGCTGCTCGGCATCGCCACCATCGGCTGGGGACTGACCCTGCCCTGAGCCAGCCGCCGCGAGCTTCTATACTGGGAACAGGGATCCCCGGCAGAGGCGGCGCATGTCCGGCATCTTCATCAGCTATCGGCGCAGCGGCGCCAGCAAGACCGCCTACCGGCTCAAGGACAGGCTGAAAGAGACGTTCGGCCCCGACAGGGTGTTCGTGGACGTGGAGGACATCGAGGCCGGTCTCCCCTTCGACCAGGTGATCCGCACCGCACTCACCCACTGCAGCATCGCGCTGATCGTCATCGGCCCCCGCTGGGCCACGATGCGCGACCCCGAGGACGAGCGGACACGCCTCGCCGACCCGGAGGACTGGGTGCGGCGCGAAGTGGAACTGGCCATGGCCTCGGGGGTACGGGTGATACCGCTGCTGGTGGACGGGGCCTCGATGCCCGACCCCACGGAGCTGCCCGAATCCCTGCGCCCCTTCGCGGGGCTGCAGAGCGAGAAGCTGTCGGAAGAGGAGACCTACTGGCACTACGACATGCAGCGTCTGATCGACACCCTGGAGCGGATCGATCCCGGGTTGAAACCTCGTCCCGAGACGCCGCCCAGCGGCCAGTCGCCACCCTTCAGCGGCCGGGTCGTGGGTGGACTGATCCTGCTGGCCATGGTGCTGCTGGGAATGGCTTCGGAGACGCCCGACCGCGACACCGCCATCGGCGCCCTGGCGCTGTCGCTGATCGGACTGGGGCTGTGCATCTGGGGTTACGTGGACATCCGTACCGGCCGCACCCGCGGCCGGGCCTGGGCCGTGACCGGCATGGTGACCGGAGTGATCCTCACACTCGCCCTCGCCGCTTTCGGCTGGCTGGCCGAGGCCCCGCCAACGGTCGGCACAGCGAGCGCACCCGACGACAGCGGCATAGCCCCGGTGATGGACGCCACGGGTACGCCGGCCGTCGCGCCCGCACCGCCGGACCTGAACGGGATCTGGGCCTCGGAAGACGGCTATGTGTACCAGCTCAGCCAGGTGGGAAACCAGGTCCGTTTCGTCGGCATCGACCCCAGTGGACAGCCGGCCGGTGCCGGCGTGGGACAGCTCCAGGGCCGCACCCTGAGGGTCCGGTTCACCGGCACCGATCCAGCGAACGCCAGCGGCAGCGGGCATCTGATCCTGTCGTCCGACGGACGGAGGTTGAGCGGTCAGGTGAGCTACCAGCCTTCCGGCACGGTGGAGACGGTGGTGATCCACCGCCAGTAGCGGAGATCCCCTTCAGCGGCACTCGGCCAGGCAGCGTTCCGCCTGGGTGTCGCAGCGCGCCAGCGCCTCGTCGGGCGCCGCATCGCATCGCTCACGGCCCTTGCGCTCGCACAGGGCCTGGGCCTGTCTGCATTCGCTCTGGTGCGCCAGGCTCCCCCAGATCATGGCCAGGTTGCTGTCGTTCATGCAGGCCTTGTATTCCTCCTCGCACTGCGCCTTCACCCCGGCCAAGCAGCCGTCGCCGCGCCCGCGCGCCGATTCCCGGCATGCGGACTGCGCCTCGCGGCAACCCTGGCGGCAGTCGTTCGCTCCTGTCTGCGGGGCGGCAGGCACCGACCGTGCGGGTTCGATGGCGGCCGCATTCGCATCGGCGATCCTGCGTCGCATCGAGGCCAGCCAGGGCAGTTTCGGATCGACCGAGGCGGCCGCCATCGAACCCGCACGGTCGGTGCC
>CAZVIG010000346.1:0-3054 GCA_964627395.1 uncultured Sedimenticola sp. | reverse complement strand
CACTGGGAGTTCACCTACAAGGAAAACGAGGTGCTCAACAACGTGGCCCTGTTCAAGGGGGACTTCATCGGCCAGAACGTGCGCGTCAAGCCCGATGCCCTGATGAGCGACGAGTACATGACCCTGGTGGAGAAGTACGACGGCCGCGGGCTCTATGACGAGGACGCCGGCTACGCCTTTCAGCCCTATGTCATCAAGGAGATCGACGGCGCACGGGTCTGCATCGTGGGCCAAGCCTTCCCCCGCACCGGCAACGCCAACCCCCAGGAGTTCTTCCCGGACTGGTCGTTCGGCCTGCGCGAGGACGACATGATCGAGATGGTGAAGGCGATCCGCGAGGAGGAGAAGCCGGATGCCATCGTGCTGCTGTCGCACAACGGCATGGACGTGGACATCAAGATGGCCGAGCGGGTGCCGGGACTGAATGCGGTGCTGGGTGGCCATACCCACGACGGTATGCCGCAGCCGATCAAGGTGAAGAACGTCGAAGGACACGAGTGCTGGGTGACCAACGCCGGCTCCAACGGCAAGTTCGTGGGGGTGCTGGACCTGGACATCCGCGACGGCAAGCTCCAGGGCATGCACTACAAGCAGCTCCCGGTGATCACCGACTGGCTGGAGCCCGACCCGGAGATGACCGCCTATCTGAAGCAACTGCGCCAGAAGGTGTATGACAAGAACATCGTCGAATCCCGCCGCAGCGATCTCTTCTACAACAAGGACCGCCTGGGCAAGACCTTCGACGAGATCCTCTCCGAGAAGCTGGCGATCGCCGACCGCACCCTGTACCGGCGCGGCAACTTCATGGGCACCTGGGATCAGGTGCTGTGCAACGCCCTGCGCTGGGAGTTCAATGCCGACATCGCGCTGTCCGCCGGCGTGCGCTGGGGCACCACGGTACTGAAGGGGGACTGGATCACCATGGAAGACGTGATGACCGAGTGTGCCATCACCTACGGCGAGACCTATGTCACCGAGATGACCGGCAAGCAGATCCACGACATGCTCGAGGGCGTTGCCGACAACCTGTTCGACCCCGACCCTTACCTGCAGTCGGGCGGCGACATGGTGCGTGTCGGCGGCATGGACTACACCGTGGAGCCGGCGCAAAAGCTGGGCAAGCGGATCACCAATATGGTGCTCGACGACGGTCGCAAGCTGGATCCCGACGAGACCTATACCGTGGCCGGCTGGGCCACCGTCAACCGCACCCCGGAAGGCCGTCTGATGTGGGACGTGGTGCGCGACTACATCCTGGCCAACCGAGACAAGGACAAGGTGTTGCGTCTGTCGAAGATCAATATCCCCACCCTCAAGGGCGTGGCGGACAACCCGGGCATCGCCGACTATGCCGGTAAGGTGATCTGAGCCGGAAAGACGTTGCGCCGATGTTCACCCACCCCGGGCCCACGCCCGGGGTTTTTCATTCTCAGCCGTACACCTGACGGGGCAGCCACAGCACCACCTCGGGGAAGATGATGCAGATCGCCAGACCGATCGCCTGCAGCACCAGGAAGGGCAGGGAGGAACGGTAGATCTGCCCCATGGTCACCTCAGGCGGGGCCACGCTCTTGAGATAGAACAGGGCATAGCCGAAGGGCGGGCTGATGAAGGACATCTGCATGTTCACCATGTAGACCACCCCGAACCAGAGCGCCATCTCCTCGGGCGCCACGCCGGGCAGGCCGAACACCCCGTCGAAGCGCATGGTGCCCAGCAGCGGGATGAAGATGGGCACCGCCAGCAGCAGAATGCCCACCCAGTCGAGGAACATCCCCAGGATCACCAGGATCACCATCATCAGGGTGAGGATGCCGTAGGGCCCCAGGCCGGTGCCCACGATGGCGTCGTTGACGAACTGCTGGCCGCCGTTGACCACATAGAAGCCTACGAACAGGGTGGCGCCGAAGATGATCCACAGCACCATCCCGGTCACCCGCAGGGTGGAGATGGCCGCCTCGCGGATGTTCTTGAGCGTGAGGCGGCGGTGCATGGCGGCCACCACCAAGGCGCCGAAGGTGCCCACCCCTGCGGCCTCCACCGGGGTGGCGATGCCGGCGAAGATGATGCCCAGCACCAGCGATACCAGGGCGATGGGGGCGCCCATCTTGCTCAGCAGGCGCAGCTTCTCGCGGAAGTCTACCCGCTCTTCGGGCGGCAGCGGCGGCCCCAGTTCCGGTTTCAGGGTGGTGGCCACGGAAACGTACAGGATGTACATCCCGGACAGTATAAGACCTGGTACCACCGCGCCGATGAACAGCTCGCCCACCGACTGCTGGGCGATCACCGCGAACAGGATGGCGAGGATGGAGGGCGGAATCAGGATGCCGAGGGTGCCGCCGGCGAGAATGGAACCGCAGGCGATGGTGGGATGGTACTTCCGCCGGATCATCGCCGGCAGGGCGATCATGCCCATGGTCACCTCGGTGGCGCCGATCACCCCGCACATCGCCGCCAGCAGGGTGGAGGCGATGATGGTGGAGATCGCCAGGCCGCCCTTCAGGCCGCCGAGGATCTTGTACACCATGTCGTACAGCTCCTCGATGATGCCCGCCCGCTCCAGGATCGACGCCATGAGGATGAACATCGGAATCGCCGAGAGCTGGTAGTTGGTCATCAACGGGAAGATGCGCGAGGGCAGGATGTTGAGCATCTGCGCATCGCCGAACAGGAACAGGAAGACGCAGGCCAGACCGCCGGTGACGAAGGCCAGCGGCAGGCCGGCCATCAGCAGCACCAGCAGCGAGCCGAACATCAGGATGGTGAGCCAGAAGATGTCGATTTCCCAGCCCATGGCTCAGCTCCCGGGACGCACTTCGGCGTCGAGTTCTATGTCATCGGGGTTTTTCAACAGCACGGCGATGTCTTTCAGCAGTTGGGCCAGACCCTGCAGGAGCAACAGCACCCCGCCCAGCGGCAGGGCGAACTTGATGGGCCAGTACTGCACTGCCCATTCGGTGAAGGACACCTCGTTCACGCGCCAGGAGTCCATGAAGAAGGTCCAGCCGGTCCAGATCAGGGTCAGGGCGAAGATGAAGAAGAACACCGAGGTGA
>CAZVIG010000345.1:0-3064 GCA_964627395.1 uncultured Sedimenticola sp. | reverse complement strand
TTCCAGCCGGCGCCGCGGAACACCGCCTCCAGCTCCTGGATGATCTTGCCGTTGCCGCGCACCGGGCCATCCAGGCGCTGCAGGTTGCAGTTGACCACGAACACCAGGTTGTCCAGGCGCTCGCGCGCCGCCAGGGAGATGGCGCCCAGGGACTCCGGCTCGTCCATCTCGCCGTCGCCCATGAAGGCCCATACCTTGCGTCCCTCGGTATTGGCGATCTCGCGGTCGTGCAGATAACGCATGAAGCGCGCCTGATAGATCGCCATGATGGGCCCCAGTCCCATGGACACGGTGGGGAACTGCCAGAAGGTGGGCATCAGCCAGGGGTGCGGATAGGAGGACAGGCCGCCGCCGTCCACTTCCTGGCGGAACTTGTTGAGTTCCTCCTCGCTCAGCCGCCCCTCGAGGAAGGCGCGCGCATAGATGCCGGGCGCCGAGTGGCCCTGGAAGAACACCAGGTCGCCCTCGCGCTGCTCGTTGCCGGCGCGGAAGAAATGGTTGAAGCCGACGTCGAACAGGGTCGCCGCGGAGGCGAAACTGGCGATATGCCCGCCCAGCTCCGGTGACTTGCGGTTCGCCTGCACCACCATCGCCATGGCGTTCCAGCGGATGTAGGCGCGGATCCGCGCCTCCATCGCCTGGTCGCCCGGATAGGGCGGCTGCTGGGTGAGGGGAATGGTGTTCACATAGGCGGTGTTCGCCGAGAAGGGCAGGTTCACCCCGCTGCGTCGCGCCTTGTCGATCAGCCGCTCGATCAGGAAGTGGGCGCGCTCGGCGCCCTCCTGCTCCAGCACGCCCTCCAGCGCCTCCAGCCACTCCTGGGTTTCCTGCGGGTCGATGTCCGGTTTCTGTGCCATGGGATCAATCCAGATGCTTGCATGAATACCTTGCGGGCCGCCCGGCCAGGGCCGGAAAGGCGCCCCCGGCGGCGGAATGCGGGCAATTCAAGCAGACAAATCCCAAAAAAGCGAACTTGTTTTTACGTTTCTTTAAATTTCAATAAGTTATTATTACAAAAAACTAGGATGATTGTCTTATTATTGGCGCTTCGGCCAGAAAAAGACCCGCCACGGGAGGCCCCGGGGCGGGTCGTGCGGCTGGCGAGACCGATCAGTGCAGGTCGTAGCCGCGCTCCTCGTGGAGCACGATGTCCAGGCCCTCCTGCTCCTCGTCGGCGCTCACGCGCAGGCCGGTCAGGGCGTTCACCACCTTGAGGATCACCCAGGTGACCACGGCGGTGAAGACCACGGTGGCGACCACCCCGGTGGCCTGCACCATCAACTGGCCGCCCATGCCGTCGATCCCCTCGGCGAAGCCGTAGCCACTGAACACGCCCAGCGAGGTGGCGGAGAAGACGCCGGCCATCAGGGTGCCGAGCATGCCGCCCACGCCGTGCACCGGAAAGACGTCCAGCGAGTCGTCGATCTTGAGCACCCGCTTGATATAGAGGGTGGCGTTGAAGCAGATGAAACCGGCCAGAATGCCGATCACCAGGGCGCCGCCGGGCCCCACGAATCCGGAGGCGGGGGTGATGGTGCCCAGCCCCGCCACCATGCCGGTAACCGCACCCAGCACGCTGGGCTTGCCGAAGCGGATCCATTCCATCGTCATCCACACCAGGGTGCCTGCGGCGGCGGAGATGTGAGTGACCAGGATGGCCATCGCGGCATTGCCGTCCGAGGCCAGAGCGCTGCCGCCGTTGAAGCCGAACCAGCCCACCCAGAGCATCCCCGCGCCGGCGACGGTCATGGTCATGTTGTGGGGCATCATCGGCGTCTCGGGAAAACCCCGCCGCGGACCCAGCACCAGGGCCGCCACCAGTGACGCCACGCCAGCGGTGATGTGCACCACGGTGCCGCCGGCGAAGTCGTACAGCCCCATGCTGCCCAGCCAACCGCCGCCCCACACCCAGTGGGTCACCGGCACGTACACCAGCATCAGCCAGAGGGCGCTGAACAGCAGCATGGCGGAGAACTTCATACGCTCGGCGAAACCGCCGATCACCAGCGCCGGAGTGATCACCGCAAAGGTCATCTGAAACATCATGAACAGCGACTCGGGGATGGTGCCCGAGAGGGTGTCGCGCCCCACCCCGGCGAGCATCGCCTTGCTCAGGTCGCCGATCCAGGCATTGCCCTCGCCGAAGGCCAGGCTGTAGCCGGCGAGCAGCCACAGGATGGAGGCGAGCCCGGCGATGGCGAAGCACTGCATCAACACCGAGAGCACGTTCTTGCTGCGCACCAGGCCGCCATAGAACAGGGCCAGCCCCGGCAACGTCATGAACAGCACCAGGGCCGTGGAGGCCATGATCCAGGCCGTGTCGGCACCATTGAGGCCGTCCGCGGCGGCCGCCAGGGAGGGCAGCAGCAGGAGCGGCAGGGCGAAAACGGAAGCTCGCAATAGGCTATGCATCATCATCTACCTCGGTGTTGGTGTTGGCGTTTCGATCATGCACCATAAGCAATATTCGTGCCCAAAAATGGTGCATTTAAAAATCAAAGAGATAGGAGACATTTCCAGCGATGCGCCCGGAAATCGGGCAATCCCAACGCACCGAAATGATGCATTTGACGAAAAACGCACAATAATAGTGCAATAAAAAACCGGTGTTCCAAGGAGGGAACACCGGCAATCACCAAGGGGAGTCAATCAATGAACGCTCTGTTCATTGCAGGCTCTCGCCTGCACTCACTATGACCGGGCCGACCGTGGTTTGGTTCCAACCTGGATCAACTTTTTGCGCGACGGGAGCGCCCGGCGCTCAGGTGTCGGCCGCTGGATCGGCACCCCAGCGTTCGCCCAGGTGGTGAGAGACCTGCAGATGGTCGAGGATCCGCGCCACCACGAAGTCCACCAGATCGTCGATCCGGCGCGGTCGGAAGTAGAAGCCTGGATTGGCCGGCAGGATGGTGGCCCCGGCGCGGGTCAGGCGCAGCATGTTCTCCAGGTGGATCGCCGAATAGGGCGTCTCGCGCACCACCAGGATCAGCGGTCGGCGTTCCTTGAGGGCCACGTCGGCGGCGCGGTCGATGAGATCGTCGCAGATGCCGTTGGCCACCGAGGC
>CAZVIG010000344.1:0-3070 GCA_964627395.1 uncultured Sedimenticola sp. | reverse complement strand
CGATGGTGCCCTGGCGCAGGATCTGGCCCTTGAGGATCTGGCCCGGCGGGATGGTTTCGACGTAGACGGTCTTGATGTCGGGATTCTTCTTCTGGAAGTCGCGGATCAGCTCCTCCATCACCATGAACTGGTTGCCGGCCAGGTACATGACCAGGTCGGCGGTGTAGGAGTCGCCGATGCGCCCGTAGGCGATCTTGCCGTCGGCGTGGAAGGTGCGGTAGTCGTGACCCAGGCCCGCGGCGTCCTTCTTGCCGGAGGCGAGTGCCGGGCCCCCCAGCAGAAAGGCAGTGGCGGTCAGGATCGACAGTGCCCTGCGAATGGGTTTCATGATGCTTTTCTCCTCTGGATGACTTCAGGTTCGCGCTGACGTTGCGCACCCTCAGCCTGGCTGTCGGGGCCGGTTCCGGCAATAGGATCGAATACGGGTCGGGCCCTGGGGGAAACCCCAGGTCAGTTGGCAAGGTGTTGATTGGGCGGGAATTCCTCGTCCGCCTCCGGGAGCAGCCCGGCGGCGATGGCGAGCCGGGTCAGCTCGGCGGCATTGTTCGCCTCCAGCTTGCGCATCAGGTTGGAGCGGTGCAGCTCCACCGTCTTGATGCTGATGCCCAGGCGCTGCGCGATACGCTTGTTGGGCGCGCCGCGCGCCACCTCCAGCAGGACCTCGCGCTCGCGAGGGGTCAGGCCGGCCAGGCGCAGGCGTGCGGCCTCGCGCCGTGCCTCGCGGCAGCGGGCTTCCTCCTCCCAGGCCAGCCATTGCGCCACCAGTTGCAGGATGCGGCGTCCCAGGTCGCTGTGCAGTTCAAGGTGGGAGGCGTCCGTGTGCCCGCCTTCGGTCAGCAGCTCCAGCAACGCCACCACCCGTCCCTGGCGCACCACCGGAAAGGCCAGATAGCGGCGGTCTTCGGCGTCGCGGGATACCGGCTCGCCGGTCTGCAACGCCTGCTGTGCCGCGCCGGAGTCCACCAGGGCGCCCGGGCCGTGCAGGGGCGGGCTGGCGGCGCAGACGCCGGCGCTGCCGTGCCGGATGCGCGCCAGCAGCACCTGGCGGGCTCCGAAGCTGCGCGCCAGCAGGTCGAGGATGGACTGCAGGCGCTGTTCGCAGTCCAGGTCCTCCCGCACGATCAGGGCATGCACCCCCTCCAGGCACTCGCAGCCGCCCTGCAGCGCCTCCTCCTGGCGCATCCGGGCCTCGATGTCCTCGCGCAGCTCGTCATTGGCGGCGATCAGGGCGCGGGTGCGTTCCTCGACCCGCGCCTCCAGCTCGTCGCGGTGGCGCAGCAGCGCCTGGTGGGAATGCCGCAGCGCGCGATGGATACGCAGGATGTAGGCCACGGTGGCCAGCACCAGCAGCAGCGCCGCCAGCAGGGCGGAGATCAGGCCGCGATGATCGCGCCACAGGTCGGTCAGGGTGCGCGGCTGCGGCCGGTAGGGGGCGATCTCGAAATGGCGCAGCACTTGGTGCACCCCGTTGTAGTCCAGGGGGATGGTCCAGCCGGCGCTGCGCGTAGCGCGTGCCACCGCTCCGTCCGGCGGCATCTGCAGCAGCCGCAGCGCGACCCGGCGCGCCAGTTCCTCGTCGGTGTGGGGCAGGCGCGCCATGGGCCACTCGGGATAGAGGCCGGTGCTCAGGCGCAGCGGAAAGCCGGGCTCGCGGCGCGCGCCCAGGATGCGCAGATCGCCGGGGCGCAGCTCGCCGGCGGCGATCATGTGCTCGATCACCCCGGTGCGCACCGTGCCCACGTCGGCGCGTCCGGCGAGTACCGCCTGCACGATCTCGCGCTGCGGAAAGCCCAGCCAGAGGGGGCGCATCTCGCGCAGCGGATCGATGCCCGCCGTCTCCAGGCGGTAGCGCGCCAGCAGGAAGCCGCCGAAGGCCTCCGGATTGACCGCCGCCAGGCGCCGTCCGCGCAGCGCCTCCAGCCGGACGGGGCCGTCGGCGCGGGTGAAAATCACCGCGCCGAAGCGGGTCAGGGCGGCCTCGCCGTGGCGGTTGCGCAGGGTGGCGATGCGGGTGGCGCCGAAGTCCACCTCCAGGCTGACGTAATGGGCCGGGTTGGTGAGGGCGAAATCGAGCTGCTGTTTGCGGATACGGGTGCGGAAACCCTCGTGGGTGAGCGGCAGGATCGCGAAGCGGTGCCCCGGAATGCCGGCGGACAGATAGTCGGCCAGCGGCTGCCAGCGTGCGCGCGCCTGTTCCCGGCCCTCGAAGGCGAGCACGCCGATGTGCACGACCTCTGGGACAGGGGTCTGCGCGACGGCCGCCAGGGGCAGCAGGCAGATCAGCAGGAGCGGGCGGATCATGGAGGGCATCCTATCTCAGAGGATGGCCGTGGCGGGGGTTTATTCCCAGGGCGCCCGGTTCCACCGGCGGGAGCGGCTCGAGCCGCGACCGTCAGGTCGGTGCCGTACCGGTGTCGGGGCTGAAGCCCCTCCCACAAGGAGATTCCTCGATGGCATTGCGGTCGATCAGGCCCCGCCCAGGCAGCGTTCCCGCACCAGGCTCTGAAGCCCTTCCAGGCCGTCGCAGGCGGCGAGGGTGGCGGCGTCCAGGCAGAGCCGAATGCGATGGCCGTCGGCGCGGAACACCGCCGGCAGGGCGGCGTCCACCTGGGGGTATTCGGCGCGGAACTGGTCGCGGTGCAGGAAGCGGCAGGGCAGGGACAGGCCGGTCACGAAGTCGCGCCAGGCGCCGCGTTCGCGCAGCAAGCCGTGGGTGAGCTGGCACAGGTCGCAGGGATAGGTCTCGGGGGAGAACAGCTTGTGACCGATGTCGGCGAGGGTGTTGAACAGCCCGGAATCGGCGTTGTAGACGAAGATCAGCGTCGGCATCGGTAGTGGTCCTCGTGAGTGCGGCGGGTGGCTGGTAAGGTAAGGGCCCGGCGCGCAAGTTGAAATTCTCCGCCCGGCCCCGATGTTGGGACTGTTCAGCCATACCCAAGAAGGCAACAGGAATCCATGGAATTCAAAGACTACTACGAGATCATGGGCGTCTCGCGCGATGCCACGCAGGACGAGATCAAGCGCGCCTACCGCAAGCTGGCGCGCAAGTATCATCCCGACGTGAGCAAGG
>CAZVIG010000343.1:0-3070 GCA_964627395.1 uncultured Sedimenticola sp. | reverse complement strand
GCCTGGCAGGCCACCATGTTGACCTCGTCGCTGTTGGTCACCGCGATCAGCATGTCGGCGTCGTCGGCGCCCGCCTGCTCCAGGATGCCGGGATGGGAGGCCAGCCCCTGCACGGTGCGGATGTCCAGGCGGTCGGCGAGGTGGTGCAGCAGCTCCCCGTTCTGGTCCACCACGGTGATGTCGTTGGCCTCGCTGGCCAGATTCTGCGCCACCGAGGTGCCCACCTGCCCGGCCCCCAGGATGATGATCTTCATGTCACAGGCCCTTTCCCCGTCCCGGGGCGGATTGTAGCAACCTGCGCTGGAATTGCTTCAAGCACGCCCGGGGCCCCGGCCGGCATCCCCAAGGTACGCGCATGTCGGCGATCTTGCCGAATTTTACCAAGATGCCTAGGGTCGATGTCATGAGCACCACGAACCTCTCGCTCCCCGACCGGCTCAAAGCATTGGTCGACGAGCAGGTCGCCGAGCGCGGCTACGGCACCGTCAGCGAGTACAGACGGGAACTGATCCGCAAGGAGCAGGACCGCGTCCACATGCGCAAGCTGCTGCTGGAGGGGGCGGCCTCCGCCCCCGGGGGAGTCGCCGATGCCGCCTACTTCGAGGACCTGCGCGACCCTATTCGTCGTCGTGCCGCCGAGTCGTAAAGCCCATCGTCCGGCGCGCCCGGGCCGACCAGGATCTCTTGGAGGCTGTCGAGCACCATCTCCAGGAGGCGGGGGAAAAGGTCGCCTTGCGTTTCATCGATGCCGTCGAAAAGGCCTTCGCTCATATCGCGCACCACCCCGCCAGCGGATCGCCACCCTACGGCCTCGAACTGGAGCTGCCAGGCATCCGGTCCTGGCCCATCGAGCGCTTCGAACATCTGGTGTGCTATATCGAGTGCGACGATCACGTCGATGTCTGGCGCGTTCTGCATGCCCGGCGGGACATCCCGGTTTCATTGCGTGATCGATCGGGTGGATAGAGCGGAAGGGGCTTGCTGATCTCCGTCAGCCAATTGCGCTCCGCTTGCCTCTGAGGGACGACATCCAAGAAGTTTCTCATAGACTCCGGATGAGCCTCGCCAGAAACTCCGCAAAAGGCCCGATGTCCTCCCGCACGCTGGCCTCTTCGAGTGCCGCCATGTAGGTCTCCCGTTCTGCCAGCGGGATCACGGTCCACTCCCACCCGCCGGAGGCCGCCATCAGGTTCATGAGGAACCGCGCCATGCGGCCGTTGCCGTCGCTATAGGGATGGATGTAAACGAAAATGAAGTGGCCGAGCACCATGCGGACCGCGGCTTCCGGCTCCCCCCGTAGCAGGTCGAAGAAGGCCGGCATGGCGTCACGAACCGCCTCGGGACTCGGAGGGACGTGCATCGAACGGCGAATGAACACGGGCCCATTGCGGTAACCGGCCAGATCGGCCGGGCGCAGGAGGCCCGCTGCCACGCTGGGAACGAAGAGTTCCCGATACCAGTCGCGGTGATCATCGTCGGCGACCTGGCCGGGATTCGCACCATCCAGAATCTTCCTGACGCTTTCCTCGACGCGCTGAAAGGCCTGCCAGTAGCCCCGGGCAGCCAGGGCATTGCGATGTTCCCGATCCGCTGCATCGTGATCCGGGTTCCAGTCGCCACCGCGTACCCTTTCGATCAGCTCCGGGCTGACTTGGTAGCCTTCGATGGAAAGCGAATGATAGGCATCGGTGGCGTAGACGTCCTCGACACGCCTGAGGTACGCATCGGTGTCTTTCGGCGGACCGGGTGGCACGGGGAAACGTGCCAGGACATCGTCACGCATGCTCCCCCATAGAAGACGAACACGATGGACCCAGGGCGCAGCTTCCCGCGCCTTCAACACCAGTGGCGCCGGCGTTTCGAAAGGATCGGTTTCACGCACACGGAACCCTGCCGCCTGCATGGCTTTTACGAGGTCATCCGCTATGCGGTCACGGCCGATGTTGCGAAAGGCGCCGGCCAGACGACCGGCGATGGTGCTGTGGCCGCCTTCCAGCAGCCGTTCCAGCACATCCGACGCATCGCGCACCAGTGCCAGAGCCGCGCGGGCGTCGGTGGGGGCCTGCCGGAAACACCTCGGAGAGCAGGCGACGAGGGCGGCGGGCAGGGCGTACAGACGCAACCCATCCAGTTCCACGATCTCGCCTTCTTCCGGTATCGATGCCCGCACATCGAGCAGCGAGGTGCCATGCGGCAGGGCGATGATGTTGTTCTGGCCTTTCGGTGAGCGCACCAGAAGCTGGCGGGGTACCCTCCGGTTGCCGACATGCAGGGCCAGGGACTGTTCCGGTGACAGGCACCAGTCCCCGCCGAAGCGATGATCGAGATAGTCGGCGCAGAACGACCAGAAGGAGGCGTACCATGCCGTGCTTTCCCCGGCGGGCTCGTCCGGCCGGGCGGGAATGTACCAGCCCTTGACGACCTCCTGCAGGAAGCCGTTGCGGAGCAGACGCTCCCGATGAGCGCGGCTCAGATCGGCCGAGCGAATCGCCGCCCTTCCCCGGGCCTGGAGCGCCCGGAGACGTTCGAGAGATGCCGCCAGCTTTTCCGAGGGTGTGGCCATGTCGCCTGCGCCGTCATTCGTATATCGCGTCGCACTATTTCTAGTTTTTCATGTTGTACCATGAAGGGCACATGGCGTCATTCCATTTTCCGAAAAGCGATGATCGTGCCGGGATCGGCGCTCAGGTGCGGATTTGCGATTGAATCATATAGCTTGGGCTATTGATGATTGAGCAAATACCGCAGAGGGGCAGCGAGACCGGTGCGAGGGCGCGTTCAGCGATGCCCGGTGAGATGTTGCGCTTTACCAACATCCCAGGATTCCCTATGAAATCCAGAGAGTTGGAGCATTTTTGAGCGACCGGGTGAAATATTCGGGCTGGAGTTGCGATGCAAGCCGCGGCCTCAGCGCCCCTTGATCTCGATGCCGCGGTCGCGCAGCTTGCGATAGAGGTGGGTACGCTCCATGCCCACCGCGCGGGCCATCTTCGCGATGTTGCCGCCGGCCTGTTCCAGGTGGTATTCCAGATAGGCCTTCTCGAAGGCCTCGCGCGCCTCGCGCAGCGGC
>CAZVIG010000342.1:0-3075 GCA_964627395.1 uncultured Sedimenticola sp. | reverse complement strand
CCATGCTGCTGGCGGTGCTGCACCGTCACGGCGGCATCGGCATGTACGACCAGGACGTGTTCCTGAACGTGGTGGGCGGGGTGCGGGTCACCGAGCCGGCGGCGGACCTGGCGGTGCTGATGGCGGTGCTCTCCAGCTTCCGCGACCGGCCGCTGGCGCAGGACCTGGTGACCTTCGGCGAGGTGGGGCTGGCGGGGGAGATCCGGCCCGTGCCCAGCGGCCAGGAACGGTTGCGCGAGGCGGCCAAGCACGGCTTCCGGCGCGCCATCGTGCCGAAGGCCAATGCGCCGCGGCGGCCCATCGAGGGGCTGGAGGTGGTGCCGGTGAACCGGGTCGGCGAGGCGCTGGAGGCGGCGCTCGGCTGAGGGGAAGGCTCAGTCGCCCAGTTCCGCCAGCTCGCGCTGCAGCACCGCCTCGTCGCCCAGGTTGAGTTCCACCAGGCGGCGCAGACGGGCCGCGTCCTCCAGGTCCATGTGGCTGGTGCGCAGGCCCACCCGGTCGCCGTTGACGTGGCAGACCGTCACGTCCATGCGGATCATGAACTGGGGGTCATCGCCGAGGCCGATGTCGGCGGTGCCCGCCTGGCCCACCGCCGGCTGTCGGTCGGGCAGGCGCACCAGGGCGCCGCGCAGGGAGATGTCGCTCAGCGAGCCGGTGAAGGTGATCCCCTCCACCACCAGGGAGACCGGGCGGTCGAGGACGATTCGCCGGAAGCGCCTTCTCTGCTTGTCGTTCACGGGACTCTTCCTTGTGTACGGGTTCGGGAAAGCATAGCGGCCGGGGCGCTCAGGAGTTGAGCCCCTCCGGATCCTGCGGGGTGCGCCGCTCCTGGGGACGGATGCGCGCGGTCTTCACCCGGTTGTCCTGGGTCTGCAGGATGTCGATGGGATAGCCGTTGATCATCAGCGAGGTGCCGGGTTCCGGCAGGCTCTGCAGGTGCTCCACGATCAGGCCGTTGAGGGTGTTGGGGCCGTCGGTGGGCAGTTCCCAGCCCAGGGTGCGCACCAGGTCGCGCAGGCTGGCGGAGCCGTCCACCAGGTAGCTGCCGTCCTCCTGCGGGATC
Organism: uncultured Sedimenticola sp.; assembly: GCA_964627395.1. GTDB lineage: Bacteria > Pseudomonadota > Gammaproteobacteria > Chromatiales > Chromatiaceae > MONJU. The sequence goes on along the minus strand of CAZVIG010000342.1, from coordinate 2,012 downwards.
ACGTCCGCCAGCCGGTCGCTGGGATCGGTGGCGAACTCGCCGACGATCTCCTCCAGCAGGTCGGCCATGGTCACCAGACCGAGGATGTCGCCGTATTCGTCCACCACCAGACCGGCGCGGCGGCGGCTGCGCTGGAAGTTCTGCAACTGGTCGTACAGAGAGGTGCCCTTGGGGATGTAGTAGGGCTCCTTGACCAGGGCGCGCAGCTCCTCGTGGGTGAGGCCGTCGCTGTCCAGTGCCGCCTGTAGGATCTTGCGCGAGTGCAGAAAGCCCAGCACATGGTCGATGCTGCCCTCGTACACCAGCACCCGGGTGTAGGGGAGCTGCTGCAGTTGTTCCAGGATCACCGAGATGGGATCGAGGATGTCGATACCATCGATCTCGGTGCGCGGCACCATGATGTCCTCCACCCGAACGTCCTCCAGGTCGAGCAGGGCGAGCAGCATCTGCTGGTGCTGCTGCGGGATCATGCTGCCCGCCTCGTGCACCACGGTGCGCAGCTCCTCGCGGCTGAGCACGTCGGCGCCGCGGTGCTCCGGGTCCACCCCGAACAGGCGCAGCACCGAGTTCGCCAGCAGGTTGACCACCCACACCAGGGGAAACAGCAGGCGCAGCACCGGGGTGTAGACCCAGGCCGCGGGAAAGGCGAGGCGTTCCGGATGCAGCGCGGCGAGGGTCTTGGGCGCCACCTCGGCGAAGATCAGCACCACCAGGGTGAGCAGGCCCGCGGCCAGGGGGATGGCGCCCTCGCCGCCGAGCCGGATGGCGATGACAGTGGCCAGCGAGGAGGCCAGGATGTTGACGAAGTTGTTGCCCAGCAGGATCAACCCGATCAGCCGGTCGGGCTGCGCCAGCAGCCGCTCCGCGCGGCGCGCCCCGGGGTGGCCGTCGCGCGCCAAGTGCCGCAACCGGTAGCGGTTGAGGGTCATCAGGGCGGTTTCGGAACCGGAGAAGAAGGCCGAAAGGGCCAGCAGCAGGATCAGAGCGCCGAACAGGGCGCCTAGGGGTATGTCGTCCAATGTCTGGAGGCTCGTGTCACCATCGGGGATGCCCTTCGACCCGCCGGTCGCCGCGGGCATGCCGGCGCCGAAGGATGGAATGGAGGCTAGGGGGTGCCCCAGGCCCTGTCAAGGTGACACCTGGCAACGGCCTGCTGCAAGGTGACGTTTTTTTGACATCGCTTCCATCAGGTGTTTAACTCTGCCGGGAAACGGAATCGTTCTGGATGGCCGGTTTTACGGCGGAGACGGTAAGGATGGCGGACACGACAGACATCACCCTGGCTGCGGCCATGGGCCTGCTGGTGATGCCCGAGGGCGAGCAGCGGGACTACCTCCGCAACGTGCTGGAGTTCGTGGACTGCAAGGTCGAGATACCGGAGACGCCGGAACAGCTGCAGCGCTTCGTCGCTGGCAACGCCGACCGCAGCGTGACCGTCTTTCTCAGCCCCGAGATCCCCGCCGAGGAACGCAACGCCTGGCTGCGCGCCGTCGAGCAGTGCGAGGTGCGCCCGGCGCTGGTGCAGGTACAGCCGGGCGACAGCGACGCCATGCTGGTCAGCGGCGACGTGATGACGGTGCTCAACCTGCCCACCCAGATGGAGGCGGTGATCTCCCTGCTGCACCGCGCCCAGGTGTTCTCCGAGAACCAGCGTCTGGGCGAGGGCGCGCGCCGCCCGGTGGAGCTGTTCCGCAGCCTCTCCGGCAACAGCCGCGCCACCCGCGCCATCAACGCCATGATCGAACAGGTGGCCGACTCCGAGGCCACGGTGCTGATCCTCGGCGAATCCGGCACCGGCAAGGAGGTAGTGGCGCGCAAGCTGCACTACCACTCCAAGCGGCGCGGCAAGCCCTTCGTTCCGGTCAACTGCGGCGCCATCCCCGGCGATCTGCTCGAGAGCGAGCTGTTCGGCCACGAGAAGGGGGCCTTCACCGGCGCCATCAGCGCCCGCCAGGGGCGCTTCGAGCTGGCCGAGGGCGGCACCCTGTTCCTGGACGAGATCGGCGACATGA
>CAZVIG010000341.1:0-3076 GCA_964627395.1 uncultured Sedimenticola sp. | reverse complement strand
AGGTCCAGGCCACCGCCCCGGCCAGGCGGCGCGGGTCCAGCTCGCCCTTGTGGACGTAGTTGAGCGAGGCGGTGGCGGTGCCGAAGCTGCCCTGCAGCTTGTTGGTGGCCAGGGCGGGCAGGGGCGGCACCCCGGCCCACAACAGCGCGGGCAGGGTCAGCAGCCCGCCGCCCCCGGCGATGGCATCCACCAGCCCGGCGGCCGCGGCCACCGCCACCAGCAGGGCGAGGGTGTCCGGTTCGATCATGGGTCGATCCCGTGGTCAGGGGTAGATGGGCAGGCCATGGCGCCGGATCTGAGCCTTCAGTTCCGGGTTATCCAGGGTGTCGAAATGCAGCAGGTCCATCTTGAAGGCAATGGGCAGGGCGTCGATGTCGGACCACAGGCGGGCGAATTCCTCGACGGCCATCTGGGGGGCGAGGACCGCCAGGTCGATGTCCGAGCCGGTGTCGAAGTCCCCCCGGGCGCGGGAACCGAACAGCAATACCTGCTCGATAGCTGGATAGCGGGCAAAGGTGCCGCGCAGGGCCTCGAGTACGGCCGGCGAGAGGCCTGTCACGATGGCTGGACGGCTCACTGCCATGAGGCGCTGTCCCGGTCGAGGGTCTGTAGCAGCGGCAGGGCGGTCTGGCAGACGAAGTCGTACACCTCTCGGGCCAGCCGGTCGTCATAGGTGTGGCTGGTCTGGTTGCGGCGCAGCAACATCTCGGACCAGCGGTTGCCGTCGTCCAGCAGCTTGGCCGCCACCGCCTCGCGGATGACCGCCCGTGGTGTGCTGGCCTCTATCCCTTCCTGGGCGAGTTTGAGCTTCAGTATCTTCCATGCCAGTTCGAAGCAGAATTCGAAGCGCTGGATGACCGAATCGCGGATGAATTCGTTCTCCGGCTGCGCGCAGGCATCGGACAGCCGGGTCACGGCCTGGTGAAACTGGGTGATGCGCTGTTGCAGTCGAGCTGGATTCATCGGGGTGCATCCAATGGGATGGCGTCTGCCGTTATTGTCGCACTGCTGCCGATGAAAATCTCGGCCGTGCATGGAGCCCGCTAGCGGTGGACATCCGGTGTATCTGCCCCCACCCTTGAACTCATGAAATTCCTTGCCGACGAAATGCTGCGTGGTCTGGCGCGCTGGCTGCGGGTGGCGGGCTACGACACCGCTGTGGCCGCGCCGGGGACGTCCGATCGGGAGCTGCTGGCCCAGGCGCGGCGCGAGGGGCGGATCTTTCTCACCCGCGACCGCCGCCTGGTGGAGACGCTGCCGCCGGCCGACGATGTGGTGCTGCTCGAATGCCACGATCTGGACGACTGCCTGGCCGAGCGGGGCCGGCGTCTGCGCATCGACTGGCAGCACCGCCCCTTCAGCCGCTGCCTGGGCTGCAACACGCCCTTGCAGCCCGCCGACGCGGCGCGCTGGGAAGATGTGCCGGACGGGGCACGCGCCGGGGCCACGGAACTGCGCCACTGCCCGGCCTGCCGCCAGCTCTACTGGGACGGCAGCCATGTGGCGCGGATGCGCGAGCGCCTGGCCGAGCTGGCGGGGCAGGCCGATGACTGACACGCTGCAGGCGGCGGTATTCGACTGGCTGGCGGCCCGCCCGGAGCCGGTCTGGCTGGTGGGCGGCACCCTGCGCGATCGCCTGCTCGGCCGCGCTACCGAGGATATCGACCTGGCGGTGGACGGCGATGCCCTGGGCCTGGCGCGGGCCCTGGCGGACCGCTTCGGCGGCAGCTATTACCCCCTGGACGAGGGGCGGGGCACGGGGCGTGCCATCCTGCGCGATGCCCAGGGGCAGCGTCTGGTGGTGGATGCGGCCCGCCTGCGCGCCCCCGACATCTGCGGCGACCTGGCGGCGCGCGACTTCACGCTCAATGCCATGGCCGCGCCGCCCGACCGGCCGGACGAGCTGCTCGATCCCTTCGGCGGGCGGGCCGACCTGGCCGCGCGAAGGATACGCCCGGTGTCCGACGACAGCATCCGCCAGGACCCGCTGCGGGCGCTGCGCGCGGTGCGCCTGGCCGCCCAGCTCGGGTTCGGGCTGGCGCCGGAGACCGAATCCCTGATGCGCCGCGACGGCCCGGGCCTGGCGGGGGTGTCGGCGGAGCGGGTGCGCGACGAACTGATGCGTCTGCTGGCGTTGCCGCTCGCCGCCCCCTGGGTGCGGCGCCTGGAAACGCTGGGGCTGCTGCGGGTGGTGCTGCCGGAACTCGATCCCCTGCGCGGCGTGACCCAGACCGTGCCGCATTGTCTGGACGTGTTCGAGCACAGCCTGGCGGTGCTGGCGGAACTGGAAGGGGTGCTGGCCCACTGGCCGCCGCCGGCCGAGCTGGCCGAACGGCTGCAAGGGTGGCTCGATACGCCGCTCGCCGGCGGCCGCCCGCGGCGGGCCCTGCTCAAGCTGGGCACTCTGCTGCACGACCTGGGCAAGCCGGCCACGCGCCGCGAGGAGGGCGAGCGGGTGCGCTTCCTGGGTCACGAGGCGGCGGGGGTGCCCCTGGCGCGGGCGGTGTTGCGCCGGCTGCGTTTCAGCCGCGACGAGATCCGCCTGATCGAGACGCTGGTGCGTCACCACCTGCGGCCGATCCTGCTGGCCCAGCAGTCCAAGGTGAGCCAGCGCGCCGTCTATCGTTTCTTCCGTGACACCGGCGAGCACGGCGCCGGTATCCTGCTGCACGCGCTGGCCGACTGGCGCGGCACCTGCCCGGGCCGCAATCCGCCGCCGCAGGCGCTGGAGACACTGATCGTACGCATGCTGCGTTTCCTGTGGGGCGGGGGCGAGACGCCGGCCGTGCCGCGGCCATTGTTGGGCGGGCGTGAGCTGATCGCGCTGGGCGTACCGCCGGGGCCGCGTATCGGCGAACTGCTGGAGCGGCTGCGCGAGGCCCAGGCCACCGGCGAGGTAAAGGATCGGGAGGCGGCGCTGCGGCGGGTGCGGGCGTGGCTGTCCGGGGCCTGATCCAGCGTAGGCTGCCGGGTGATAATCTTCAGCTGCAGTACTAAGGTGAGGACTCCGCATCGCCGGTGGGGGTGAGGCAAGCCCCTTCGTTCCCTCTCCCCCTTGGGGGAGAGGGGCAGGGTG
>CAZVIG010000340.1:0-3092 GCA_964627395.1 uncultured Sedimenticola sp. | reverse complement strand
GACCGCCGCGGGCGTGGACTGGACGGAGACGGAACTGAACGCCGCCGAGTTCGGCATCGAAAAAGGATAAGCCATGGCCGCGCAGGTCGATCAGGTTGCGATCGAGCTGGCGAGCAAGGGACTGCCCGCAGCCGATCTCGATCAGGCGCTGGCGGAACCGGCGGCACGGCCGCTGCCGCCGTCGGATCTGCTCCAGCAGGTCGCAGAGCCCGTGGTCCGGCCCGATCCGCCGGTTCGGGTCGATGCCCTCGACGCGGAGGCCACGGCCCGTCCGGATCCACCCGTTGCGCTGCTCGCCACCCTCATCGAGGTGGTCTGGCGCGAGCCGCCGCCGCGGGGGATCTTCGCCTTCCGGCACGACTGGTCGCAGCCCTGGGTGGAGCGGTGGGAGTGGAAGACCCAGATTTTGCGTTCGCGCGACGGCACCGAGTCGCGCATCCGCCTGCGCCGCCATCCGCGTCGCGCAGTCGAGACGCTGGTCACGGCCTGGGATGCCGGCGCCATCGGCCTGGATGCCTGGCTCACCGAGCACCAGGGGCGCGAGGCGCTGTTTCCGTTCTGGCCGGTGGCCCGCCGGGTGACGGCGGAGGCGGCCGCGGGCGGCACCACCGTTCAGCTCGACGCGGTGACCGATCCGCTCATGCGTACCACCCAGACCGAGACACTGGACAACTGGGGACAGGGCTTGGCGCTGATCCGGGCGCCCGACGGCGACGTGCAGCAGGTGAGCGTCACCGCCTTCGATACTGCTTTGAATCAGGCGAGCCTCGCATTGCCGCTGGCCCGGCCGGTGGCGGCGGGTTCGACCTTCGTGCCGCTGGTACGGGGCACGGTCGCGGACCCCACGACCGCCCGGCGCCACTGCGCCGCTGTCACCTCCCAACCGGTCGAGATCCCGCTCGACGAGCGGGTATGGGAATGGCCTTACACCCCGGACCTGACCCTCGAGGGCGTACCGGTGATCATGGATGCCGAGCAGTGGCAGCCGGAACCTTCCATCGAGTACCAGGCACGGATCGAGCGGATCGACAACCGTCTCGGCCGGCCCTGGATCCGACGGGTCGATGATCGACCCTCCCGCATCCTCAGCCGCCGCTGGCTGGCGGCGGGCCAGGCGGCCACCGACCGGCTGCTGGGGCTGTTCGAGTATCTGGCCGGACGCCTCAATCCCGTCTGGCTGCCGGACGAGTTCACGGGCCTTGCGTTGGCGCAGGCGGGAAGCACCGGCGACGACCATCTGCTGCTGCGCCGCGCCCGGCTGCCCTGGCACTGGGAGGAGCCGGGACTGGGGCTGCTGATTCGACCAACAGGCCAGCCGCCTGTGGCCGTGCGTGTATCACGGCTGGAGGCCGAGTCGGAAACTGTGGCACGGCTGCTGCTCGCCGATGCGCTGCCCGCGGACGTGCCGGTGGGCACGCCCGTCACGCCCTTGCACTTTGTCCGGCTCGACCAGGACCGGGTGGAGTTCACCTGGCACACCGATGAGGTGCTGGAAGTGGCCGCGCGGTTCATGACGCTGGCGCGCTGCCACCCGTACCTGCGCGGCGGCGGGGACATTCCGTTCTGACAGGAACCACAGACGATGCCGATCCCGATCGGCCGGCCGCCGGGCGGCGAGATCCCGTCCGGTCCCGGCTTCCACTGTTACACCGACGACGTCACCGAGCTCTACCGCTTCACCCGAGGCACCACTGCCTGGCACTACACCTCGGCCAGCCGCGAGGTGGTGGCCAACGTGGACTGGAACGGCGACCGGACCTACCAGCCTGCGGCCATCTCCCGGGGCGCGCTGGGCCTGGGTCCCGAGGCGGGCCGGCGCGCCATCGACCTGCGCTGTCCCCGTGACCTGGATCTGGTGCGCGAGTACCGCGGCGCGCCGCAGCCGCAACCCATGGGTATCAGCATCTACCGCCGGTTCGGCATCGACTGGGGCTGGGCGCTGGTCTGGACCGGGCGGGTGCTGCAGGTGATTTTCGAGGAGCGGGAGGCGCGTATCCGCTGCGAGCCGGCCAGCATCAGCCTCAAGCGGCTGGGATTGCGCCGGCTCTATGCCCGGCGCTGTCCCCATGTCCTCTATGGCGCCGAGTGCCGGGCGACGCCGGTGGCCGAGTCCTTCACCGTCTCGCAGGTGGATGGCCGCTTCGTCTGGTTCGAGGGGGCGAGCTTCCCGCCGGACCGCTTCGCGGGCGGCTATCTGGAGCGCACTGACAGCACCCGGCACATGATCGAGCACAGCGACTACTACGGATCGGGCATCACCCTGATCTATCCCGCCCCCTTGCAGGTCGGGGAGACGGTGAGCCTCTACGCCGGCTGCGACCACACCCTGCAGACCTGCCAGAGCCGCTTCGGCAACGCCGACAACTTCGGCGGGTTCCCCTGGATTCCGCGCAAGAACCCGTTCAACGAAAGCGCGTATTGAGAAGGCAAGACCATGTGGGTGCAACTCGTTCTGTTCGTCGTCTCGGCGCTGATCCAGATCGCGCTCACGCCCAAGCCGCGGGTCGAGAACGCCAAACCCGCCAGCGACTTCAGCGCCCCGGTGGCCGAGGAAGGCCGGCCCATCCCGGTGGTGTTCGGGGAGGTGCTGATCGAGGCGCCCAACGTGGTCTGGTACGGCGACAGCGAGGCGCAGCCCATCTACTCCGGCGGAGGCGGCAAGAAGTGAGTCTGATCGTGACCATCGAGGACGTGCGGCTGGCCGGCCTGTGCATCCCCGGCGCGCGGCTCTGGTGCAAGCGCCACGGCATCGACTGGCACCGCTTTCTGAAAGAAGGCGTGGAGGCCGCCCGCCTGATCGAGACCCGCGACGCCATGGCCGCGCGCGCGGTGGAGACGGCCCGCAGGAGGCGCGATGGGCGGTAGCAGCGGCGGCAGCAAGCAGATCGTCGGCTACCGTTACTACATGGGGATGCACCTGGTGCTCTGCCACGGTCCGGTGGATGACATCACCGAGCTGCGCATGCAGGGGCGCACCTTCTGGAGCGGCAGCGTGGCGGGCAGCAATCCGAAGCGATTGCAGGTCGACCGGCCCAACCTGTTCGGCGGCGAGAACCGCGAGGGCGGCAGCAGCGGCGCCATCGACGTCCTGC
>CAZVIG010000339.1:0-3097 GCA_964627395.1 uncultured Sedimenticola sp. | reverse complement strand
GCAGTTCCCTGGCAATCTCGCGCAAAAGCGCCCCTGCCGCCCGGCGCGCGCCGGGATCGGTCCAGCCCCGGGCCGCTTTCAGCAGGCGCAGCCGCTTTTCGGCGATCAGCCCGTTCGGCGCCAGGCGCCCCGCCGCGCATTCGCGCTCGAAGAGACTTCGCAGTTCGTCAATCTGCCGTTCCTCCTCGGTCATGGCCGCGACGCGGGCCTCCTCCTCCCGTTCACACCGCCGCTGCTCGGCGGCTTCCACAGCTCTCTCGTCCACTGCCATGGCGCCGTAGCCCACTGCGGTCTTGGCCCCGAAGCCAAGCCAGTCGAAGGCATGCGCGAACGCCTGTTCGAGCAACGCCTTCCAGCGACCGTTCTCCGCCAGTTCCGGCGCACGACCGCGCAGGAACGAAAGATTGCAGACCACGTGAAAGGCGAAGGCCGATCCCGGCGGCACGGTAAGGTAGTTGATGGGGTTGGGCCGACCCGATTCGTGCGGCGATTCGCCCTTCTGATAGTAGTGCGACTGATGCGCCGTCATCACCTCCAGCATCAGGCTGTCACCCCGGATCCCGGGGATCACGTCCCAGAACTGCAGCGCGCCACGCGCCGGGGCGGCACTGTCCTCGCTTCCGAACAGGGCGTCGATGGCCTCTGCCGTCCAGTCCGATTCCAGTTCCCATTGCGCCGCCGTGCTGATTCCCGCCAGCTCCCGCGCGGCCTGGCGCAACACACCCTTGACGCCGCTGCCCGGCAGATACGGCAGTCCGTAGGGCCAGAGGAAGGCAAAGCCGTTCTCCAGCGGATGTTCGTTGCCAAGGCCGGTGGTGAAAGGCGCCACCGACCGCGCGTGAAAGACCGCGGCCTGCCCTGCGGACTCGAGCAGTTCGATCATCGCCGACTGCCGCTCCTGCAAGGCATGCCCGCGAGCGACATCATCCGGCGTAAGCCTGGCAACCGTGCGCCACGCGTCCCGGGCCCCGTGATCGTTCTTCTCCCAGAGCGCCGGGAGGCGGCCGCGTCTGGCCCTTGCATGTTCGATGGCCGCGTCCATTCCTTTCGAGTCGAGGATCTCCTTCAGCTCCCCTGCCTCGCGACTGCGCTTGCCCGCCAGCGCCCTGACCTGCCGTTCCTGATCGGCACGTTCCGTCCACAGCGGAAGATAGAGGCCGAACCTCAGCCCGGGCGACGCTTCGCTGAAATCCCGGCCCAGGTATTCGGGTACTGCGGCAACCGGCATCTCAGGCATCCTCCCTTTCGAGGGCGGGGGCCACCTGGCGCAGCCAGCGCAGCCAGGCGAACGCCTCGGCCGTGATGGCCTGGAATTCCGGCGGGTCCGCCTTCAGCAGGTATTGCATGAAGCCACGGAAATCGTCAGGCGTGCCGAGCGATTTCCGGAGCCAGTCACGCAGATGGGCGGAGAGCAGTCCGTAGCGTTCCTCCTTCTTGCCCTGGTTGTAGGCCATTACCTGCATCAGGCCACTGTTCATGATCAGCGCCGGCATCCCCTTGGCGGCGTTGATGTAGTCCTTGTAGCCATCCTTGCCATTGCCGCGTTCCAGCGCCTGCTTCGCGGCAAGCGCGCAGTCCCAGGCGTGCGCGGCGCGGCGCTGTTCCATCGTCTGCCTCATGCCCGGGCACCTCCCTGAAGGCGGGCCACCACCAGCCCGCGGCCGGTGGTGGCATCGCCACCGAGCTGTAGCAGGCGGTTGTCGAGCACCGTGCGCAGCTTGACCATCACCTCGTCCGCATCGAGCGCCTCCTCTGCCTTGCCGGTGCGGGTGCCGCCGGCCATGAGCGGCGCGATCAGCAGGGTCTCCGGCGGCAGGTTCTCGGTATAGAACAGGCCGCCGGCGGCGGCTGTTCCTGTCTTCTCGTCGATGCGCACATGCGGCTCCACCAGGGTGGCATTCTCCGAAAAGTACGCGAAATCCGTATCCGAGAGGATGACCAGATCGCGGGCGAGCTTTTCGCGGAACCAGGCATACGCCGGCTCCTCGGGAACGGCCAGCGCGGCGAGCGCCTGCCCGAGCGCGGAGACGGCCTCGTCGACCGTGGCACTGTACTGGAAGGCTTCCAGATGAAGGTCGCCGCCGCGCGACAGCAGCGTATCGCCGGCGACCCGGCAGGCACCTTCGTCCACGGCCGGAATGCTCCAGTCGCAGTCATTGCCCGTCAGTCGCAGCAGGCGCTGGGCGCGCGCCAGCGCCTGCGGGCAGGTGGCATGAACATAGCCGCCCTTCAGGCTGCGCACCGGGAAGGCCACGAGCTGCGCATCGCCGAAACTGACGGCCCCGGCGTGCAGGGTGCTGCTGCCCGATTCGGGGCCGAAGATGCGATCGATCAATGCGGATTCTCCGCCCAGGGACTCGAACGAGTGTCGCACCGCGCCCTTGATGCCCGAGCCTGCAAAGCAGGGATGGCTGGTGTGGCGCTCGCGCTGGATGGGGTTGTCGATCAGCCCCGTGGCCGTGCCGGCGCCCATGTGCACGGGGCTCACGGCATACAGGAAAACGGCTGCCTTTTGTTCGAACATGATCCTCTCCTCGAATCAGTAGCTGGCAACAAGAAAACGATTGAAACCTTCTGCGCGACGCCGGGCATCGTAGCCGGTTTCGGGCCACAGGCCATGCGCCGCAAGCTTGCGAAGATCATCCGGCGTAGCCTGGAGATCCTCGATCCAGTAGACGCTGCCGGCAGGAACGGCACGGCGCGCGGGCTTGGGCTCCCGGAGGGCCAGATCCCAGCCCGAGACAACCTCGGCGCGATTGACCGCAGCAGCCACGACGCGGCCGCGCACGCCGCAGAGCTCGAACGCGCCCGCCGCATCCATTCCCGGCAGGCGCCAGCCCCCGGGGAAGATGCCGGGCGTGGCGAGAATCAGGCGACAGTGCCGGGATGCCAGGATGCGGTCGACGTCCGCCTCGGGCGCCGGCGCCGCGGCACGATCGACGACCGCGCCGCGGCCGTCGCCTCCGAAACGCAGGGCGGTGCCTGCGTCCAGGCCGTCGCCTTCCGCCTCGGCCAGAAATCCGACCCCCCGGGAAAACGCCACGGCCTGCATGGAGAACAGCTTGCCGTCGTCGGCTCGGCGGGTGTCCGCCTGCAG
>CAZVIG010000338.1:0-3100 GCA_964627395.1 uncultured Sedimenticola sp. | reverse complement strand
GGCCTTCGGCGACATGGCCGCGGACATCGACACCCTGATCGTGGACACCGCGGCCGGCATCTCCGACACGGTGCTCAGCTTCTCGCGCGCCTCCCACGAGATCGTGGTGGTGGTGTGCGACGAGCCGGCCTCGCTCACCGACGCCTACGCCATCATCAAGCTGCTCAACCGCGACTACGGCCACTACCGCTTCCGCATCCTGGCCAACATGGTGCGCAGCGCCCAGGAGGGCCGAGACCTCTACACCAAGCTGTGCAAGGTCACCGACCGCTATCTGGACGTGATGCTCGGCTTCATGGGCGCGCTGCCCCAGGACGAGCATCTGCGCAAGGCGGTGCGCGCGCAGCGCCCGGTGGTGCAGGCCTATCCCCGCAGCCGGGTGGCGCAGGGGTTCCGCAATCTGGCCAAGAAGGTGGAGTCCTGGCCGCTGCCCACGGGCGCCAGCGGCCAGGTCCAGTTCTTCGTCGAACGTCTCATTCAATATTCCAGCGAACAGGGGGAGGTGGCGCCATGAACGGCCTGGCGACCTACGAAACCGAAAAACGAACCGTAGCCGGCGGTAACGACCAGGAAGCCCTGGTGACGCGCCATGCCGGCCTGGTGAAACGCATCGCCTATCACCTGATGAACCGCCTGCCGCCGTCGGTGCAGGTGGACGACCTGATCCAGGCGGGCATGATCGGCCTGCTGGAGGCGGGCGCCAACTACGACGCCAGCCAGGGCGCCAGCTTCGAGACCTATGCCGGCATCCGCATCCGCGGCGCCATGCTGGACGAGATCCGCCGTTCCGACTGGACGCCCCGCTCGGTGCACCGCAAGGCGCGCGAGGTGGCGCGGGTGATGCGCGAGATCGAACACGCCGAGGGCCGCGACGCGCGCGACGTGGAAGTGGCCGAGGCGCTGGGCATGACCCTGGAGGAGTACCACCAGATCCTGGCGGACGCCTCGGGGGCGCGCATCTTCAGCTACGACGAACTCTCCGAGTTCGGCGAGATCGTCCCCGGCGGCGTCGAGGAGAACGCGCGCCACGAGCGCAACGCCCTGCTCGACGGCCCGCTCAAGGGGCTGGAGAAGGACCGTTTCCAGGAGGCGCTGGCCGAGGCCATCGCCGGCCTGCCGGAGCGCGAGCGCCTGGTGATCGCCCTCTACTACGACGAGGAGCTGAACCTGCGCGAGATCGGCCAGGTGCTGGGCGTGAGCGAGTCGCGGGTGTGCCAGATCCACAGCCAGGCGGCGCTGCGCCTGCGTGCGCGACTGCACGAGTGGCTCGAGGACGGGCGTTGAAAAAAGCCCTAAACATTTCCTTCCGGGCGCCGATAAGGGATGCGAGTTCGGCATTGCGATCGACGGGACCGGACACAGTCACTGGAGGTTTACCTTGGACAAGAACATGAAGATCCTGATCGTGGACGACTTCTCCACGATGCGGCGCATCATCAAGAACCTGTTGCGGGATCTCGGGTTCACCAACACCGCGGAAGCGGACGACGGCAACACCGCACTGCCCATGCTGCAGAACGGCAACTTCGACTTCGTCATCACCGACTGGAACATGCCGGGCATGCAGGGCATCGACCTCCTCAAGGCGATCCGCGCCGATGACAAGCTGAAGCATCTGCCGGTGCTGATGGTGACCGCCGAGTCCAAGCGCGAGCAGATCATCGAGGCGGCGCAGGCCGGCGTGAACGGTTATGTGGTCAAGCCCTTCACGGCGGTGACCCTGGAAGAAAAGATCAACAAGATTTTCGAGCGCGTGGCCGCCTGAGCGACCGCCGCGGAGGAAAGACCATGGGTGAGCCGGCGGTACAAGAAGACGAAAAACTGGCGCTTGCGCGCGATCTGGTGGCACGGCTGGAAGAGGGCAGGGAAGAGGACGCGCTGGACGTGATCGCGCAGCTCGCCGGCTTCCGCGACAGCCTGCTGTTCCAGGAGGTGGGACGCCTGACCCGGGAGCTGCACGACGCCATCAAGGGCTTCATGATGGACGCCCGCCTGGCGGAGATCGCCGAGTCCGAGATGCCGGATGCGGCGGAGCGTCTGCGGCATGTCATCGAACTCACCGAGAACGCCGCCAACACCACCCTGGGCGCGGTGGAAGAGGCGATGCCGCTGGCCGAGGCCCTGCGCGACGACTCGCGCCGCCTCGCCGGTTCCTGGGATCGCTTCAAGGCGCGCCAGATGAACGTGGACGACTTCCGCGCCATGAGCCGCGAGCTGGAGACCTTTCTCAAGGACACCCAGGCCAACTCCGAGGCGCTGCACGACAAGCTCTCCGAGGTGCTGATGGCGCAGGGCTACCAGGATCTGACCGGCCAGATCATCCGCAAGGTGATCGACCTGGTGAGCGACGTGGAGGGCAAGCTGGTGGAGCTGGTGCGGCTCTCCGGTGCCGAGGCGCAGAAGGACACCGACAAGAGCGGCGAACGGGACATCAAGGCCGAGGGACCGATGGTGCCCGGCGTGGACAAGGCCGATGCGGTATCCGGCCAGGACGAGGTCGACGACCTCCTTTCCAGTTTGGGGTTTTGAGCCATGAGCTTCGATGTGGACGACGAGATTCTCCAGGACTTCCTGGTCGAGGCATCCGAGATCGTAGAACAACTCGGCGAGCAACTGGTGGACCTGGAACACCAGCCCGACGACGCCGACCTGCTGAACGCCATCTTCCGCGGCTTCCATACCATCAAGGGCGGCGCCGGCTTCCTGTCCATCGAACCGCTGGTGGAGATCTGTCACCGCGCCGAGGACGTGTTCAACCTGCTGCGCCAGGGCGAGCGCCGCGTCACCCCGGAGCTGATGGACCCCATCCTCGAGGCGCTGGACGTGGTCAACGCCTCCATGGACTATCTGCGCAACGGCGAGATGCCGGAGCCCGCGGACGCCGACCTGCTGGCGCGCCTGGAGCGGTATGCGGTGCCGGAAGGCGAGGGCGAGCCGGAGGCCGAGCCTGCGGCTGCGGCGCCCCAGCCCGAGGTACAGGCGGCGCCCGAGCCCGAGGCGCCCGCCGAGGCTGCCTCCACTGCCGAGGCCGCACCCTCCGGAGACGAGATCACCGAACAGGAGTTCGAGGCCCTGCTGGACGAACTGCACGGTCCCGGCC
>CAZVIG010000337.1:1337-3104 GCA_964627395.1 uncultured Sedimenticola sp. | reverse complement strand
GGCGCCCTCCTCGATCAGCTCGATGAAGCCACGCAGGGCGCCGGCGGCGCGCGCAGTCATCTGGCCACCGCGCAACAGGTCCGCGCTGGCCTGCCACAGCGAGCAGCCGAAGTCGCGCGCGTGCAGGCGGATCGCCTCCAGGGTCTTGGCGCCGATGCCGCGCGGCGGCTGGTTGACCGCGCGCTCGAAGGAGGGATCGTCGTGGCGGTTGGCCAGCAGGCGCAGGTAGGCCAGGGCGTCCTTGATCTCGGCGCGCTCGAAGAAGCGCAGTCCGCCGTATACCCGGTAGGGAATGCCGGCCTGGATCAGCGCCTCCTCGAACAGCCGCGACTGGGCGGTGGTGCGGTAGAGGATGGCGATCTCCGAGCGCGCCAGGCCGCCGTCGATGGCCTCGCGGATGCGCTCGACCACGAAGCGCGCCTCGTCCACCTCGTTGAAGGCGCCATAGACCCGGATCGGCTCGCCCTCCGGGTCCTCGGTCCAGAGCTGCTTGCCCAGGCGCCCGGGGTTGTTGGCGATCACCGCGTTGGCGGCCTTCAGGATGTTGCCGGTGGAGCGGTAGTTCTGTTCCAGGCGCACCAGGCGCGCCTGCGGAAAGTGCTGCTGGAAGTCACGGATGTTCTCCACCCGCGCGCCGCGCCAGCCGTAGATGGACTGGTCGTCGTCGCCCACCACGAACAGGTTGTCGCGCTCGCCCGCGAGCAGGCGCAGCCAGGCGTACTGGATGGCGTTGGTGTCCTGGAACTCGTCCACCAGGATGGCGCCGAAGCGCTCGCGGTAGTGGTGCAGGATGTCCGGCCGGTCGCGCCACAGCTCGTGGGCGCGCAGCAGCAGCTCGGCGAAGTCCACCACCCCGGCGCGCTGGCAGGCGGCCTCGTACTCGCGGTAGATGGCGATCATCTGCCGCTGGTAGGGATCGCCGCCATCGTCCAGGTGCTCGGCGCGCAGCCCCTCGTCCTTCTGCTGGTTGATGAACCACTGCACCTGGCGCGGCGGCCATTTGGAATCGTCCAGGTTCATTTCGCGCACGATGCGCCGGATCAGGCGGAACTGGTCGTCCGAATCCAGGATCTGGAAGCCCTGCGGCAGGCCTGCCTCCTGCCAGTGGGCGCGCAGCAGGCGGTGCGCCAGGCCGTGAAAGGTGCCCACCCACATGCCGCCCGCCGGCTGGCCCAGCAGCACCTCGATGCGGCTGCGCATTTCGCGCGCCGCCTTGTTGGTGAAGGTGACCGCCAGGATGCCCCAGGGCGAGAGCCCCTCGACCTGGATCAGCCAGGCGATGCGGTGCACCAGCACCCGGGTCTTGCCGGAGCCGGCGCCGGCCAGCACCAGCACGTTGCCGGGCGGCGCGCAGACCGCTTCGCGCTGGGCATCGTTGAGGGGATCGAGAATGCGGGAGACGTCCATGGCGCCATTCTAGCAGAGGGCCATGGTAGGCAAGGATGCGCCTGCGTGGCATGATTGTCGGTATCGCCCGATACGCCAGTGGCCCGGAACCCGCCCTTTCCCATGAGCGCCGACGTCGAAAACAAGCTGCGCGTCCTGCGGGAACAGTATGCCCGGCACCTGCCCTCCAAGATCGACACCCTGGCCGCCAAGTGGCAGTCCCTGTGCGCCCGACCGGACGAGACCGATCTGGCCCAGAACCTGGTGCGCGAATTCCACACCCTGGCCGGCTCCGGCACCAGTTTCGGCTTTCCCGAGATCTCGCGCCTGGCCCGTCTGGCCGAGGAGGAACTGCGCCAGGCCGATCCCGCCACCTGGGCC
>CAZVIG010000337.1:0-1327 GCA_964627395.1 uncultured Sedimenticola sp. | reverse complement strand
CTGACCGCCCTCGCCGCTGCCGCCCGCACCTCGGCCGACATCCCTGCAACCGACGCGCAGGCCGTCAGCGTGATCACCAGTCGCCGGGTTCACCTTCTGGTGAACGACAGCGCCATCCGCGACACTCTCGAAACGCAGCTCACCCTGTACGGTTACGAGCCACACAGCTTCGCCACGCCCGAGGCCATGTTCGCCGCCAACGAAACGGGTGCGCCCTGCGCCATGGTGGTCGATGCCGACGACTGCGACGCCGCGGGCCGGTACCGCCATCGTCTGCAACGGCAGGCGGGCAGCGAGGTGCCGCTGCTGGTGATCGCCGGTGCCGGCGACATGGAACACCGCCTGCAGGCCGTGCGCGCCGGCGCGGCGGCCTTCTTCATCCGGCCACCGGACCCCCACGCCTTCATCGACACCCTCGACAAGCTGGTGCGCATCCGCGAGCAGGATCCCTATCGCATCCTGATCATCGACGACGACGCCGACACCGCCGAACTCTACGCCGGCACCCTCGAGCAGGCCGGCATGCACACGCAGGTGGTCAGCCGGCCGCTGGCGGCCCTGGATCACCTGCACGAGTTCAACCCGGAACTGGTGCTGCTGGATCTGCACATGCCCGAGTGTCATGGCACCGAGCTGGCCGCAGTGATCCGCCAGCTCGACGCCCACGTGAGCACGCCCATCGTGTTCCTGTCCTCGGAGCGGGACATCGGCGAGCAACTGGCCGCGATCCGCCTCGGCGGTGACGACTTCCTGGTCAAGCCCATCAGCGGCGCCCATCTGGTCTCGGCGGTGCAAAGCCGCGCCGCCCGCCATCGCCTGCTGCGCTCCTTCATGGTGCGCGACAGCCTGACCGGGCTCTACAACCACGCCAGCACCCGGGAGATGCTGCAGCGGGAGCTGGCCCGCGCCCGCCGCAACGGCACGCCGCTGAGTTTCGCCATGCTCGACATCGATCACTTCAAGCAGGTCAACGACACCCACGGCCACGGTGTCGGCGACGAGGTGATCAAGCTGCTGGCCCGCACCCTGCGCCAGCGCCTGCGGGCCACCGACATCGTCGGCCGCTATGGCGGCGAGGAATTCGCCGTAATTCTGCCCGACACCGGCAGCAACGATGCGCGGATGGTAATCGACGCCCTGCGGGAATCGTTCCACGGACGGGAACTGCCGGGCCAGGACGGCAACGCCTTTCACGCCAGCTTCAGCGCCGGCATCGCCAGCTTTCCCGACTACGATACCGACTACCAGATCGGCGAACAGGCCGATCGGGCCCTGTATGCCGCCAAGCAGGCCGGGCGCAACCGGGTGCGTGTGGCCAGCGAATAAC
>CAZVIG010000336.1:0-3109 GCA_964627395.1 uncultured Sedimenticola sp. | reverse complement strand
GCGTATTCACTCTCCCCTCCCCCGCTTGCGGGGGAGGGGCAGGGAGGGGGTGATGCGGCCGTCCTCATCTCCCTGGCTCTCTCCTCCGGAGAGGATATTCTTCATGCCCCTCCGGGGACGGCGCTAGCCGGCCTCCTTCAGCACCCCGTCGCGGCGGAACATGTCGCGGATGCCGCGCACCGCCTGCCGGGTGCGATGTTCGTTCTCGATCAGGCCGAAGCGCACATGGTCGTCGCCGAACTCGCCGAAGCCGATGCCCGGCGAGACCGCCACCTTGGCCTCCTTGAGCAGCTTCTTGGAGAACTCCAGGGAGCCCATTTCGCGATAGGGCTCGGGGATGGGCGCCCACACGAACATGGTCGCCTTCGGCTTCTCCACCGCCCAGCCGAGGTTGTTGAGGCCGTCGCACAGGGTGTCGCGCCGCGACTGGTACATGGCGCGGATCTCCTCCACGCAGTCCTGCGGCCCCTCCAGGGCGGTGATGGCCGCCACCTGGATGGGGGTGAACATGCCGTAGTCCAGATAGGACTTGATACGCGCCAGGGCCGCCACCAGGGTACGGTTGCCCACCATGAAACCCACCCGCCAGCCGGGCATGTTGTAGCTCTTCGACAGCGAAAAGAACTCCACCGCGATGTCCTCCGCGCCCGGCACCTGCAGGATGGAAGGCGCCTTGTAGCCGTCGAACACGATGTCCGCGTAGGCCAGGTCCTGCACCACCCAGATGCCGTGCTCTTTCGCCATCTCCACCACCCGCTCGAAGAAGGGCAGGTCCACGCACTCGGTGGTGGGGTTGCCGGGATAGTTGAGCACCAGCATCTTGGGGCGCGGCCAAGACTCGCGGATCGCCGCCTCCAGGGACTCGAAGAAGTCGTGCTCGGCGGTCACCGGCACATGGCGCACGTCCGCGCCGGCGATGATGAAACCGTAGGGATGGATGGGATAGGCCGGGTTGGGCACCAGCACCGAGTCGCCCGGCCCCATGCAGGCCAGCGCCAGGTGCGCCAGCCCCTCCTTGGAGCCGATGGTGACGATCGCCTGGGTCTCCGGGTCCAGGTCCACGTCGTAGCGCTCCTTGTACCAGTTGCAGATCGCGCGGCGCAGCCGCGGGATGCCCTTGGACATCGAATAGCGGTGGGTGTCGCGGCGCTGCGCCGCCTCCACCAGCTTGTCCACGATGTGCTGCGGCGTGGGCTGGTCGGGATTGCCCATCCCGAAGTCGATGATATCCTCACCCCGCGCACGCGCCGCCGCCTTGAGTTCGTTCACGATGGCGAACACATAGGGCGGCAGGCGCTTGATACGATGGAACTCTTCCATTTCGCGGGACGGCACGGGAACCTCGATTCGGCAGGTGAAAGGCAAGCCCGTAACGCTACTGAGGGCCATTGGAATTGTCAACGCAGCCGGCGCCCCGCGCCCGGAGGACACGCCATGAAGATGGTGCTCGACGACGCGGAAGACCTCAACCTGGTGGGCGCCTATGCGCCCGGCGAGGTGCGCATCCGCGGCCGGCACTACGCCACCGCCCTGCTGGTCTTTCCGCGCGACATCGTCAGCGACTGCGGCATGCGCGTCGTCGACGACCTGGGCGAGCGCGGCCTGGCGCCCATCGTCGAGCGGCGGCCGGAGGTGCTGATCATCGGCACCGGGGAGCGCCAGCGCTTTCCCGAGCCGCGCCGTCTGGCGCCGCTGGTGGCCGCCCAGATCGGCCATGAACTGATGGACAACGCCGCGGCCTGCCGCACCTTCAACATCCTGCTCGGCGAGGGCCGCGACGCGGCCCTGCTGCTGCTGGCCGAGCCCGCCCCCTGAACCATGCCGATACGCCGTCTGCTCATGGCCCTGCTGCTGGGCCTTCTGCTGGGCGCCCCGCCGCTGGCGCTGTGGCTGGCGCCCTCGCAGCAGCCCAGCGTGGTGCAGCGGGTGCAGGCGCGCGGTGAGCTGATCGTCGCCAGCCGTCGCGCCCCCACCACCTGGTACCGCGGCCCCGAGGGCCCGAGGGGGCTGGAGCACGACCTGGTGCAGGGCTTCGCCCAGGGGCTGGGCGTGGAGGCGCGCTTCGTGTTTCCCGACGACATCGAGCACCTGCTGCAGATGACAGGCCAGGGGGCGGTGCACCTGGCCGCCGCCGGTCTCACCGTGACCCCGGAGCGGCGTCGCTTCCTGCGCTTCGGCCAGCCCTATCAGGAGGTGAGCGAGCAGCTCGTGTATCGCCTCGGCAGCAGCAAGCCCCGCTCCCTGGAGGAGATCGCCCCCTACGAGATCCAGGTGGTGGCCGGCTCGGCCCATGAGGAGACGCTGCGCCGCCTGCAGCGACGCCATCCCGGACTGAAATGGATCGCACGCCGGGAGGTTACGCTCTACCAGCTCCTGGAGGGGGTGGAACGCGGCGAGATCCGCTACACCGTGGCCGACTCCAACGACCTGCTGATGGCGGCGCGCATCTACCGTCACCTGAAGGCCGCCTTCGACCTCAGCGAACACCGCCCCCTCGCCTGGGCGTTTCCGCCGTTCGGCGACGATTCCCTGCGCCAGGCGGCCGACGCCTACCTGGCGCGCATCCGCCGCGACGGCACCCTGGCGCGCCTGCTGGAGCACTACTACGGCCATGCCGGCCGCCTCAACTTCGTGGACAAGCGCGAGTTCCTGCGCCACATCCGCGAGCGCCTGCCGCGCCTGCGCCCCTACTTCGAGCTGGCCGAGCGCCAGACCGGCATCGACTGGCGGCTGCTCGCCGCCATCGCCTACCAGGAGTCGCACTGGGACCCGAAGGCGAAGTCCCCCACCGGGGTGCGCGGCGTGATGATGCTCACCCAGGCCACCGCCAGACAGCTCGGGGTGTCCGACCGCCTGGACCCGGAACAGAGCATTCTCGGCGGGGCGCGCTACCTGCGCATCGTGGAGGAGAAGATCCCCGCGCGCATCCCCGAGCCGGACCGCCTCTGGCTGACCCTCGCCGGTTACAACATCGGCTTCGGCCACCTGGAGGACGCGCGCATCCTCACCCAGGCCCAGGGCGGCGACCCGGACCGCTGGAGCGAGGTGCGCGAGCGCCTGCCGCTGCTCAACCGCAAGGCCAGGGAGAAGCGCCTGAAGTACGGCCGCG
>CAZVIG010000335.1:0-3112 GCA_964627395.1 uncultured Sedimenticola sp. | reverse complement strand
TTTCCGAGGTGCGCCTGGCCACCGCCCGGGTGCTGTTCGACTGGGCCCTCAACGAGGCCCGCATCGAGGCCATGACCGGCCGCCTGCTGGAGGAAAAGCCATGAATCCTGACAGGATGTTGAAAAAGCAAGCCGTTCGGGGCGGCGTCCTGTGGCTGCTGCTGTGGCTGGCGGCGCCCGCGGTCGCGGGCGAGCTGGCCGGTACCGTGGAGTGGGGCCGGCGCCTGGAGCTGGGGCCGCTGGTGAGCGGCATCGTGCAGAAGGTGATGGTGGCGCCCGGTGACCGGGTGCGCAAGGGCCAGACCCTGCTGACCCTGGACGGGCGCGGCTTCCGCGCCGACCTGGCCGCGGCCAAGGCGGCGGCGCGGCATGCCGCCGTTCTGCTGGAGGAGGCACGCCGCGAGCACGAGCGGGCCCAGGAACTCTACGACCGCAGCGTGCTCTCGGAGCACGAGCGGATCGTCGCGGTGATCGGGCTGCGCGAGGCGGAGGCGGCGGCGCGGCGGGCCGAGGCGCAGCGCGTCGCCGCCGCCCTGGCGCTGGAGCGCAGCCGCCTGACCGCTTCCTTCGACGGCCTGGTGGTGGCGGTGCGGGCGAGCCCCGGCCAGGCGGTGAACGCCCGGCTGCAGGTGCCGACCCTGCTGGTGCTGGCGGACGACCGCGAGCTGCGCATCCGGGTGCGGGCCGAACCGGCGGTGGCGCAGGAGCTGCAGCAGGCGCAGGGCCTGCAGGTGGAGCTGGCGGGGCGCGAGCTGCCGGTGGTGCGGGTTCAGCCCGGCACGGAGCTGGTAGGGGAGGGCGCGCGCCGACTGCTGCCGCTGGAGCTGGTGGTGAAGCGCCCCGCCGATCTGGCGGTGCGCGCCGGGGAGCCGGCGCGGGTGCGCTGGTGAAGGCCCCTCAGTCGTAGCCGGCGGAGGCCACTTCCAGCCCCCGGGGCATCTGCTGTACCCGCATCACCTCGCTGAGGATCTGGCCGTCCGGCAGCAGCGCCAGCAGGCGGAAGCCCGGCTGCTGCTGATCCACGCTGAACTCGTCGCTCTCGGGCGAGAACTGGACGCAGGTGGAGGGGGTGCCCATCAGGCGCAGGCCGTCGCGGCGCTCGTCATAGACCTGGTGCACATGGCCCCAGAGCAGGCCCTTCACCCGGGGGAAGCGGTCCACCAGCTCCCACAGGGCGGCGGCGTTGTCCAGCCCCATGCTATCGATCCAGTGGCTGCCCACCGGCACCGGCTGGTGATGCAGGCAGACCAGGGTGGGCTGGTCGCCGTCTTCCAGGGCGTTCCGCAACAGCATCAGTTCCGATTCGGCCAGGTGGCCGCCCACCTCGCCGGGGACCACCGAGTCCAGCAGGACCAGGCGCCAGCCCTTGTGATCCACCAGCCGCGGACAGGAAACCCGCTCGCCCGCCAGGTGGCGGCGCATGGTCTCGGGCGCGTCATGGTTACCGGGCAGGCAGTACACGGGCACCCCGAAGCGGTCCAGCAGGCCGGCCAGACGGCGGTAGCCCTCGGGGCTGGCGTCGTGTACCAGGTCGCCCGTGGCCAGCACCAGGTCCGGCTGCCAGCCGGTGTTCTGGAAGGCCTCGATGGCGCCGCGCAGGGTCTCGAGGGTGTTCACCCCCAGCAGGCGGCCCTGTTCGTCGGCATACAGATGGGTGTCGGTGAGCTGGAGGATCTTCAGGCAGTCGGGGGGAAGGGGCGTCCTGTGCAGGTCGCGCTCGCGGGCCTTTCCGAAGCTGGCGGGGGTGGATGGTCGCTTGCGGGACACCGGCCTTCCTTATCGGCTCTGGGTTTCAGGGTATAGTAGACCAAGAGATTATCACCAATAAGGCGATCCGTGCCCGATTTGTGAGCGGGTTCCAGTCCCATGACCCTCAATGAACTCAGGTATATCGTGGCGGTGGCCCGCGAACGCCATTTCGGGCGTGCGGCGGAGGCCTGCCACGTCTCCCAGCCCACCCTCAGCGTGGCGGTGCGCAAGCTCGAGGACGAGCTGGGCGTGACCCTGTTCGAGCGCCGCAAGGGGGAGGTGAGCATCACCCCCATCGGCGAGCAGATCGTCGGCCAGGCGCAGCGGGTGCTGGAGGAAGTGGCCGGCATCCGCCAGGCCGCGGAGCAGGGCCGGGACCAGCTCTCCGGGCCGCTGCGCCTGGGCGCCATCTACACCATCGGCCCCTATCTGCTGCCGCACCTGATCCCCCACCTGGCGCGCAGCGCGCCGCAGATGCCGCTGGTGGTGGAGGAGAACTACACCGCGGTGCTGAGCGAGAAGCTCAAGCAGGGGGAGCTGGATGTGATCATCATCTCGCTGCCCTTCGACGAGCCGGGGGTGCGCACCCTGCCGCTGTACAAGGAGCCCTTCGTGCTCCTGATCCCCAGCTCGCACCCTTTCAATCAGTACGACGAGATCGAGATCGACCAGCTCAAGGGCGAGGACGTGCTGCTGCTGGGGGCGGGGCATTGCTTCCGCGACCAGGTGCTGGAGGTCTGCCCCGACTGCCTGGGCAAGACCGGCGACGGCCGCCCCCACCAGGCGCTGGAGAGCAGCTCGCTGGAGACCATCCGCTACATGGTGGCCAGCGGCCTGGGGGTCACCATCCTGCCCTGTACCGCCGCCGGCGCGGAGCGTTTCTCCGAACGCCTGCTGCAGGTGAAGCGCTTCGCCGGCAAGCCGCCGCACCGGGTGGTGGCGCTCGCCTGGCGCAAGAGCTTTCCGCGCCCGGAGGCGATCAACGCGGTGCGCGAGGCCATCCTCAGCGCCCCTCTGAGCTGCATCCGTCCCCTCGACCAGCCGCGACGTATCCTGGGGAAATAGTCGCATCGGGCGTCTTGAAAACATCTCCATAGGCCCTAGCTATGGGGCGCATTGGGAGAAACAATTTCCCTTGCCCCGAGGGGGCTCCTATATTCCTTCCCGCTAGCGCCGGAATCCACCGGTTCAATTGAAGCAAATGGAGGAAACACCATGTCACTGAAAGGTTCCAAGACCGAAGAAAACCTGAAGGCAGCCTTCGCCGGCGAGTCCCAGGCCAACCGCCGTTACCTGTACTTCGCCGCCAAGGCCGACGTGGAGGGCTACAACGACGTGGCCGCCGTGTTCCGTTCCACCGCCGA
>CAZVIG010000334.1:0-3114 GCA_964627395.1 uncultured Sedimenticola sp. | reverse complement strand
GGCTGCGTTACCGCTTCGTCGGCGAGACCCATGCGGGCGATGCCCGGGATCGCGCGATCCGCCAGGCCATCGAGACCCTGCTCGCGGAGTGAACCGCGCAGGATCTTCCAGAGAATCACGGCGCTGCGCCGCCGCCAGGGCCTTGGGGTCCAGGTCCGGGTGCACCGCCAGGGCCGCGGCGCCGCCCACCAGGCGGCTGATGGCCAGCACCTTGCCTTCCATCTCGGCGACGCTCATCTCGCCGCGGATCACCTGGTCCAGGTACTGGCTGCGGATCTGTTCGGCCACCACGTGGCCGGTGGCTTACGCTCAGACGACAACGGCGCCGGCCCTCAAGGGCGCGGCGCCGCTGGGTGCAGATGTTACGAGGTGGTGAGAATGCAGGGAAGTTATACTAATGGTCTACGTCTAAATGAGAACAGATCGGGAGATTTTTCCTCTAACAATTCCTCGAACTTACTCCACCCGTTCGCATTCACATAATCCGCTTCACTTTTATATATGGGTATCGCCCAAACTATGACTGTGGGTGGCCGTGATTCTTCAAACACGGAAAATCTGTCATCCATAAACACTGGGATTGTGAAGTACACCCCTTCAAATCCAAAATTCTTGATTGCATCAACAGGAAGTCGCAGCACTTGCCCGCGGAGAACAGCGCGGTGATCCGTTATGATAAGTTCACAAATGAACAACAATAGTGATACGATTACGTCATATGGAGCTTCGTTTGACAAAGGAAGAATCAACTCTTGACGAACCGTTTTTTCATTGGAAATTTTCAGCTCATGACAGCTTAATCCAAGTGTCATAAAGGTGTTTACACCATCAACCGGCGCATTTTTAAAACATACTATTTGAAACTCTTTTTCAGTTGCACTCTCTATCCATCCCTGCGAGATCTTTCCAAGAAACTTCTCAGCATGCTCGACAATGTTCATTATATATTTCTCTAGTTATCAGATCGATTGCAGCTCGGGCACCGCAGTCGCACATTTCTGTTATATTCGTCTAATACTTGCTTTCTGTCCATACCCTTCAAGTCTCTGTCTTTCCATTTAGGCTGGTGGTCGACATCCCAATCTCGACGTCCATGTCCGGGTGCAACTTCGACATCCTTTCCACAAGTTGGACAAGCCTTGGTGCCCGGTCTGCTGCCTTCAGCAGCATTATCCCATGCGTCTTGCACGGTTTTCTTCCTGAAACTGGACGGTCGTTTCGTTACATCCTTTGTACCAACTTTTGATATCGAAATGCCGTGCTTTGCTGGCTTCTTCCCCTGCCCGAACCGCTTCACCACCGCCATGGTGCGGTTGTTGAAGCTGGTCCCCAGCGCCAGGTCCGCCGCCGCCCAGGCCATGTCCGCGATGCTCGCCTGGGGGTCGATGAAGGTGTAGAGGTCTCCTACGATATCAAGCCCTTCTTCCTTGAGCACCCGTACGATGTCTTCCTTGCCCAGGCTGCGCTTCAGGCGCCTTAGGCGGCGGGATTCGGCGTACAGCCGCTTGCCGATCTTCGCCGCGGTGAGGACCAGCTTGAGCGAGTTGTTGCGGACCACGCTCGCGCTCTCGGCCTGCGCGGCCGCCAGGGCCTTGGGGTCCAGGTCCGGGTGCACCGCCAGGGCCGCGGCGCCCCCCACCAGGCGGCTGACGACCAGGACCTTGCCTTCCATCTCGGCGACGCTCATCTCGCCGCGGATCACCTGGTCCAGGTACTGGCTGCGGATCTGTTCGGCCACCACATGGCCGGTGGCGGTGGCGATGGCCCCGCTGCCGAAATCGCCGCCGCCGAGGCGCGCCAGGGCGCCGCCGACCAGGGCGTGCAGCACGGTCTTCCCGGGCAGGCCCAGTTGGTGGCCCTGGGCCTGGAGCTGGTGCCCGATGAAGGCGAAGGCCTGGTCGGAGGCCTGGCTCACCAGGCCGGCCCGCAGGGCCTGGCCGAGGTCTTCGCCCTGCACGGCGCTGCGCACCGCGGCCCGTTCCAGGCTCTTGGCCGCGCCTCCGGCGAGCTGGCCGGCGCTGCCTTCGAGCCCGGCCTGTTTCAGGGCGGCGTCGATCTTGAGGTCCAGCCCGGCGGTCAGCCCGGCGCTGACCGCGCTGCGGATCAGGGCCGCGGGGTCGAGGCTCAGCCGCCCGGTCGCCGCCGCCCCCAGCAGTTGGCTGGTCAGGCCGTTGACCAGTTGTTGCAGCGCCGCCTCGGTGGCCTGGCTCACCAGGGCGCTCTTGACCCCTTCGGTCAGCCCCGCCGCCAGGGCGTTGCCCGCACCGGCGGTCGCCCAGGCGCTGATCGCCTGCACGATCAGGGCCCCGCTGCGGCTGAGGGTGGTGAGCTGTTGATCCCATTCGCGGTTCTCCAGCACCGCCCGCAGGCGCCGGATGCCGTCCTGGTCGAGCCCTTGTTCGGAGCTGAGGGTGCGGATCAGGCGCTCGCGCGCGGCGGCGGGCAGGTCGCCGGCGGCGGTGCGCTCGTCGAGCAGCAGCCGGCGCACCGCCAGGGTGGCGGGGCGCGCCTTCTCGGCGATCCGGCCCTGGTCGCGGATCTTGCGCAGCAGGATCCCTTCGTCGTCGCGCAGGTGTTGCCGGTAGTCGCGGTCCTTGGCGCTGGCCAAGGTGAGCACCTGCGCGGTGATCCGCGCCTGGTCGGCCTCCAGGCTGGAGCCGATCAGGGTGAGGGTGGCGCTGTCGATGCGGATCTCGCGCGCCTGCAGGCGGCTGGCCAGTTGGCGGGTGCTGCGGGTCTCGTCGAGGTGGCGGTAGCCGCCGAGCAGGCCGTGGGATTCGTCGAGCAGGCGGTCGTGGCGCTGCTCGGTGGCGCTGGCGAGGGTGACCGCCGGGGCGCCGAGCTGCAGGGTGTCGGCCTGGATGGCGCTGCCGCTGAGGGCAATGGCCTCGCCGGCGCGCAGGGTGACGTCTCGGCCTTGCAGGCGGCTGCCCTGCTGGCGGGTGGCACCCTGGCGGTACTGTACCGAGCCGGCGCCGCCCTGGAAGTCGTGGCCGCTGGCGGTGGTCTGCAGGGCGATGCGTTCGGCCTGCAGGTCGAGGTCCCCGCCCTGGATCTCGGAGCCGACGATCAGGAGGCTGCCGCCGGCGTGCAGTTCGACGCGCTCTTCGGCAT
>CAZVIG010000333.1:0-3125 GCA_964627395.1 uncultured Sedimenticola sp. | reverse complement strand
CACCGCACCCAGTCGGGCAAGCTGCACCAGGCGATGAAGAAGATCCTGCCCGATGCCATGTTCATCGGTTTTACCGGCACGCCGCTGCTCAAGGCCGACAAGCAGAAGAGCATAGAGGTTTTCGGGCCCTATATTCACACCTACAAGTTCGACGAGGCGGTGCGCGACGGGGTGGTGCTGGACCTGCGCTACGAGGCGCGGGACATCGACCAGGTGCTGATCGCCCCGGACAAGGTGGATCAGTGGTTCGAGGCCAAGACGCGGGGGCTGTCGGATCTGGCGCGCGTCCAGCTCAAGCAGAAATGGGGCACCCTGCAGAAGGTGCTCAGCTCCCAGTCGCGGCTGGAGAAGATCGTCGCCGACATCCTGTTCGACATGGAGACCCGCGACCGCCTCATGAGCGGGCGGGGCAACGCCATGCTGGTCTCCAGCAGCATCTACCAGGCCTGCAAGCTCTACGAGCTGTTCAGCAGGACGCCGCTGGCCGGCAAATGCGCCATCGTCACCAGCTACAAGCCGTCGCCGGCCGACATCAAGGGCGAGGAGACCGGCGAAGGCATGACCGAGCGCCTGCGCCAGTATGAGATCTACCGCAGGATGCTGGCCGACTGGTTCGAGCAGGACGAAGAGAAGGCGATGTACCGGGTGGATGAGTTCGAGCAGCAGGTCAAGGAGAAGTTCATCAGGGAACCGGGGCAGATGAAGCTGCTGATCGTGGTGGACAAGCTGCTCACCGGCTTCGACGCCCCGCCCGCCACCTATCTGTACATCGACAAGCAGATGCGCGACCACGGCCTGTTCCAGGCCATCTGCCGGGTCAACCGGCTGCACACCGAGGACAAGGAATACGGCTACATCATCGACTACAAGGACCTGTTCAAGTCGCTGGAGGGCGCCATCCAGGACTACACCGGCGAGGCGCTGAGCGGGTACGACAAGGCCGACGTGGCGGGCCTGCTGGAAGACCGGCTGGAGAAGGGCAGGGAACGCCTCGAAGAAGCGCTGGAACAGGTGCGCGCCCTGTGCGAGCCGGTCGCGCCACCGAAGGATACCAAGGCCTATCTGCATTACTTCTGCGCCGCCGATACCGCCGACAAGGAGGCCCTCAAGGACAACGAACCCAAGCGCATCGCGCTGTACAAGGCAGTGGCAGCGCTGCTTCGCGCCTTCGCCAACCTGGCCAACGAGTTGCCCGAGGCGGGTTACAGCGAGGCGGACATCGAACGGTTCCGCCAGGAGGTCCGTCACTATGAACAGGTCCGCGAGGAGGTGAAGCTGGCCAGCGGCGACTACCTGGACATGAAGGTCTACGAGCCGGCGATGCGCCACCTGCTCGATACCTACATCCAGGCCGAGGAGAGCCGGGTGCTGTCCGCCTTCGACGAGCTGGGGCTGGTGGACCTGATCGTACAGCAGGGCCCCGAGGCAGTGTTGGAGAAACTACCGAAGGGGTTGCGCGAAGACCAGGATGCCGTGGCAGAGGCCATCGAGAACAACCTGCGCAAGCTGATCATCGACGAGCAGCCCGTCAACCCCAGGTACTACGAGCGGATGTCCGAGCTGCTGGATGCGCTTATCGAGGAACGCCGTCAACAGGCCCTGGCATACGAGGAATATCTCAAGCGACTGGTGGAGCTGTCGGAGAAGGTCAAGAACCCGGCCGGATCATCCCACTACCCACCCAGCATCAACAGTCCGGCACGGCGCGCTCTGTATGACAACCTCAAGGACAGGCCGGAACTCGAGGCCATCGCCAGCGAGAGCGAGATGGTGGCCGACACCCAGGATCTGGCCGAGCATCTCGCCTGGGCCATCGACGAGGTGGTGCGCAATACCAAGAAGGCCGACTGGCGTGGCAACCGCTTCAAGGAGCGGGAGGTGCGCAATGCCATCGCGGAGGTGATCGGGCCGCATGACGACCTGACAGCGCTCATTTACGAGGTGGTGAAGAACCAGGATGAATACTGAACGCCACTTCATCGAGGTGAGCGGCATCCCGGTCGAGGTGGTGCGCAAGCCCATCAAGAACCTCCACCTGGGCGTCTATCCGCCCGCGGGCCGGGTGCGCGTGGCGGCGCCGGAGCGCATGGACGACGAGGCGGTGCGCCTGGCCGTCGTCTCCCGCCTGGGCTGGATCCGCCGCCAGCAGGCCCGCTTTGCCGAACAGCCGCGGGAATCGGCCCGCGAGATGGTCACTGGCGAGAGCCACTACCTGTGGGGGCGGCGCTACCGCCTGGAGGTCATCGAGCACGACGGCCCCTATCGGGTGCAACGCAAGGGCCGCTCACGCCTGGTTATGTACGTCCGTCCCTGGGCCGACACGGCCCGTCGGCGGCGTCTGCTGGAGGACTTTTACCGCCAGGAACTCAAACAACGCATCCCCCCGCTGATCGAACAATGGCAGCCCGTCATCGGCGTCCAGGTGGCCCACTGGGGCGTCAAGAAGATGAAAACCCGGTGGGGGAGCTGCAACCCGGTCGCACGGCGCATCTGGCTCAACCTGGAACTGGCCAAGAAGCCGCCACGTTGCCTGGAATACATCCTGGTTCATGAAATGGTGCACCTGCTGGAACGGCATCATAACGATCGTTTTCAAGTGTTGATGGATCGTGTTTTGCCTTCATGGCGTTCGCGGCGTCGTGAACTCAATCATTCGCGGCTGGCGCACGGCAACTGGCGGTATTGAGGTGGGCTAGGGGATCCTTCGGTATCTGCAGTCTGACGAAGTTTATTCTCTTAACTTATTGATAGTTCTCCGGTTTTCTCAACCTAAGGGGGGCTCCCCATAGCGATCGCGATGGGTTCTCAGCGCTGAAGTGCGCCTTGTAGGAACCTGAGTCGTCCGTTAACATACGAAATCAAGGGTTTTTTACGGGGATAAGGCAGGGAGGCGGCGATGCTTAGGAAAGGCCGAAAGATTTTCTACCTGATTCTATCGATCCTGATTTCTGGGTCAGTTGCGGTGGCAGAAGGGGCGCCGCGTTCAACTATCCACAGAGTGGATGCTGGTCTGGTGATGCCATTTCAAGTCGCCGGGCTAGGCGAGTTTTTCCGCCAGCTTGACCAAAGCCTCCAAGAAGCACTGAATCGCGAATCTGGGAATGCACGTGTGCAGGGATCACGGA
>CAZVIG010000332.1:0-3134 GCA_964627395.1 uncultured Sedimenticola sp. | reverse complement strand
GCCCAGACCGCGCCGCTGTTTCGTTTCGACACCCGCCTGAGCGGCAGCAACGATCCGGCCGCGATGGCCGGTGCGGATGCGGTGGTGATCACCGCCGGGGTGCCGCGCAAGCCGGGCATGTCGCGCTCCGACGTGCTGGAGGTCAACGTCCAGGTGATCGACGGCATCCTGGACGAGGTGATGCGCCATGCCCCCGACGCCATCCTGGTGATGGTCACCAATCCGGTGGACGTGCTCACCTACCGCGCCTGGCAGCGCACCGGCTGGCCGCGCAACCGCGTGCTGGGGCAGGCGGGCATTCTGGACGCTTCGCGCATGGCCGCCTTCATCGCCATGGAGACCGGCTTCTCGATCCACGACATCACCACCATCGTGCTGGGCGGCCATGGCGACGCCATGGTGCCGGTGCCGCGTTTCTGTACCGTCAACGGCATCCCGGTGAGCCATTTCATCGACGAGGATCGCCTGGCGGAGATCGTGCAGCGCACCCGCGACGGCGGCGCCGAGATCCTGTCCCTGCGCAAGATCTCCAGCGCCTACGACGCCCCCGGTGCGGCGGTGGCGGCGATGCTGGACGCCATGGCGCGCGACCGGCGGCGCCTGCTGCCCTGCGTGGCGCTCCTGGACGGCGAGTACGGCGAGCGCGACATCGCGATGGGGGTGCCCTGCGTGCTGGGGCGGCAGGGCATGGAGCGGGTCGTCGATCTGGCGCTGAACGAGGAAGAACGGGCGGCGTTCCAGGCCTCGGCGGCCGGGGTGCGGGCGGACATCGCGCGTCTGCCCCCGTGCTGAGCGGGGCTTCCCGGCGGCCGGCTGTGATAGGCTTGCGCGTCCACCGGCAATAGTGGAGGGTGTCATGAGCGAGAAGAAGGCCACGCTGTCGTTCGCGGACCGCGATCAGACCGTCGAACTCCCGGTATTGTCCGGCACCGTGGGGCCGGAGGCGGTGGACATCACCGGCCTTTACCGCGAGGCGGGGGTGTTCACCTACGACCCGGGCTTTCTCTCCACCGCCAGTTGCAGCAGCGCCATCACCTATATCGACGGCGACCAGGGCATCCTGCGTTATCGCGGCTATCCCATCGAGCAGCTCGCCGCGAAGTCCACCTTCCTGGAGGTGGCTTATCTGCTGATGTACGGCGAACTGCCCACCGAGGCGCAGCTCGCCCACTACCGCGACCAGATCACCCACCACACCATGATCAACGAGTCGCTGCTGCGCTTCTTCGAGGGCTTCCACTACGACGCCCACCCGATGGCGATGATGGTGGGCGTGGTGGGCTCGCTGTCCGGCTTCTATCACGATTCCATCGACATGAACGACCCGGCGCACCGCGAGCTGGCGGCGCACCGTCTGGTGGCGAAGATGCCCACCATCGCTGCGGCGGCCTACAAGCACAACGTGGGCGAGCGGGTGATGTACCCGCGCAACCATCTCAGCTATGTGGGCAACTTTCTGCAGATGATGTTCGGTCGTCCCTGCGAGGACTACCAGGTGGACCCGCTGGCGGAACGTGCCCTGGACCTGCTGTTCATACTGCACGCCGATCACGAGCAGAATGCCTCCACCTCCTCGGTGCGGCTGGTGGGCAGCTCCGGCGCCAACCCCTTCGCCTGCATCGCCGCGGGGGTGGCCTCGCTCTGGGGGCCGGCGCATGGCGGCGCCAACGAGGCGGTGCTGCGCATGCTGGAGGAGATCGGCGACGCCAGCCAGATCGACAAGTACCTGGACAAGGCCAAGGACAAGGACGATCCCTTCCGCCTGATGGGCTTCGGGCACCGGGTGTACAAGAATTACGATCCGCGCGCCAAGATCATCCGTGCGGTCTGCCTGGAGGTGCTGGAGAAGCTGGCCGACTGCAACAACCCGCTGTTCGAGCTGGCGCGCCGCCTGGAGGAGCGCGCCCTGCACGACGAGTATTTCCTGGAGCGCGGCCTGTACCCCAATGTGGACTTCTACTCGGGCATCATCTACCGCGCCCTGGGGATCCCCGAGAGCATGTTCACCGTGATGTTCGCCATCGCGCGGACCGCGGGCTGGGTGAGCCACTGGATGGAGATGTGGGACGATCCCAAACACCGCATCGGCCGTCCCCGCCAGCTCTATGTCGGCCCGGACAAGCGCGACTACGTGCCGCTGGAGGCGCGCTGAGCCTCGGGGCCTGGACGCCTCGAATATCTCGAGGTGCCCTCAGAACAGGTCGGTGGGCTGGGCCGGCTCGCTGCCCGCGTCTCCGCCGCTGCCGCCTTCTAGACCGCCGCCGGCGGGGGCGAAGCCCGGCTCGTGTCCCTTGCGGAACACCTCGAAGATGGCGCCCGGGGTGCCGGCGCGGGCGCGCTGTCCGGTCTTGGGGTCGATGCGCACCGTGACCAGGCCCGGCGGCAGCTCGGGCGGCCGGTCCGGGATGTCGGCCAGCACCACCCGCATGTAGTCGATCCAGGCGGGCAGGGCGGCGCGTCCGCCCACCTCGCCGCGCCCCAGCTTGCGGTTGTCGTCGAAGCCCACCCAGACGTTGGCCACCACCACCTGGTTGTAGCCGTTGAACCAGGCGTCGCGCTGGTCGTTGGTGGTGCCGGTCTTGCCGGCGATGTCCTTGCGTCCCAGCACCCGTGCGCGGGTGGCGGTGCCCTGGCGGATGACGTCCTGCATCATGGAATACATCAGGTAGCGGTTCTGCGGGGTGATGGTGCGCGGCGCATGATCCAGCCCCTCGCCGTCGAGCGGTTCCGGCACCTTGCCCACCGGACATTCGGGGCAGGCCTGTTTCGGCTCCGCCTCGAACACCTTTTCGCCGTTGCGCAGGATGCGCGTCACCAGGTAGGGCTCGATCAGGAAGCCGCCGTTGGCCAGCACCGCATAGCCGCGCGCCATCTGCAGCGGGTTGACGTTGGCGCTGCCCAGCGCCAGCGACAGGTTGTGCGGCAGCTTGGCGGGGTCGAAGCCGAAGCGGGTGACATACTTCAGGGCGTAGTCGATGCCGATGGCGCGCAGCAGGCGGATCGAGACCAGGTTACGCGACTTGGTCAGGGCCCAGCGCAGGCGGGTCGGGCCGTAGAACTTTCCGGAGTAGTTCTCCGGGCGCCAGGCGCCCTCCAGGGAGGGATCGTCGAACACCACCGGCGCATCGTTGAAC
>CAZVIG010000331.1:0-3156 GCA_964627395.1 uncultured Sedimenticola sp. | reverse complement strand
AAGAAGACCCACCCCTTCGAGGGCGTGCTCAACAACATGCGCCGCCGCTATCACGAGACCGAATCCAACGCGGTGCGCGAGGAGCTGGCGCGCTACATCTCGCACCAGCCCTGCCCCGATTGCGGCGGCACCCGGCTCAACGAGGCGGCGCGCAACGTCTTCGTCGCCGACAAGCGCCTGCCCGACCTGACTGCACTGTCCATCGAGCGCAGCCTGGCCTGGTTCCGCGAGCTGGAGCTGCCCGGCCACAAGGGCGAGATCGCGGGCAAGATCGTCAAGGAGATCGCCGAACGGCTGCAATTCCTGGTCAACGTCGGCCTGGACTACCTCACCCTGGACCGCAGCGCCGAGACCCTCTCCGGCGGCGAGGCCCAGCGCATCCGTCTGGCGAGCCAGATCGGCGCCGGCCTGGTGGGGGTGATGTACGTCCTGGACGAACCCTCCATCGGTCTCCACCAACGCGACAACGAGCGCCTGCTGCAGACCCTCACCTACCTGCGCGACCTGGGCAACACCGTGATCGTGGTGGAACACGACGAGGACGCCATCCGGCGCGCCGATCATGTGGTGGATATCGGTCCCGGCGCGGGCCGCCACGGCGGCCGGGTGGTGGCCCAGGGCACCCCGGAGGAGATCGCCGCCAGCGACGAATCCCTCACCGGCGCCTACCTCGCCGGGCGCGAGCGCATCGAGGTCCCGGCCGAGACAGTGCCGCGCAACCCCAAACGCCGGCTGGTGCTGAAAGGTGCGCGCGGCCACAACCTGAAGAACGTCACCCTGGAGATCCCCGCCGGCCTGTTCACCTGCGTCACCGGCGTCTCCGGCTCGGGCAAGTCCACCCTGATCAACGACACCCTCTACCCGCTCGCCGCCAACCGGCTCAACGGCGCCAACCACGACGTGGCGCCCTACGACAGCATCGCCGGCCTCAAGCATTTCGACAAGGTGGTGGACATCGACCAGTCGCCCATCGGCCGCACCCCGCGATCCAACCCCGCCACCTACACCGGCCTGTTCACCCCCATCCGCGAGCTGTTCGCCGGGGTGCCCGAGGCGCGCTCGCGCGGCTACACCCCGGGGCGCTTCAGCTTCAACGTCAAGGGCGGGCGCTGCGAGGCCTGCCGCGGCGACGGCGTGATCAAGGTCGAGATGCACTTCCTGCCGGATGTCTATGTCCAGTGCGACGTCTGCAAGGGCCGTCGCTACAACCGCGAGACCCTGGAGATCCGCTACAAGGGCAAGTCCATCGACGAGGTGCTGAACATGACGGTGGAGCAGGCGCTGGAGTTCTTCGACGCCGTGCCCGCCATCCGCCGCAAGCTGCAGACCCTGATGGACGTGGGCCTGAGCTACATCACCCTGGGGCAGAACGCCACCACCCTCTCCGGCGGCGAGGCGCAGCGGGTCAAGCTGTCACGCGAGCTGTCCAAGCGCGACACCGGCAGCACCCTGTACATCCTCGACGAACCCACCACCGGGCTGCACTTCCACGACGTGAAGCAGCTCCTGGGCGTGCTGCATCGCCTGCGCGACCACGGTAACACCGTGGTGGTGATCGAACACAACCTGGACGTGATCAAGACCGCCGACTGGATCGTGGACCTGGGTCCCGAGGGCGGCGACGGCGGCGGCGAGATCATCGCCACCGGCACCCCGCGGGAGATCGCCGCCATGGAGCACTCCCATACCGGGCGCTTCCTGAAACCGATGCTGGAGCGGCAGCAACCACAGAGGACACAGAGATCACAGAGTTCCTGAGGAACCCTTTATCGGTCCTGAAGGAAGGTCTCAATAATTCATGCCTTCCTTTGGGAAGCTCTGACAAAAGCCGTCCCTGGCTTTATCAGAGCACGCCGCGCCGCAAACGCGGTTTGCGGCTTGCTCCAAAATCAATCGCTTACGCGATCAATTTTGCCGGCACATCCCTGTACCGGGGGAAGGCCTGAATTTTTCAGACCTTCCTTTGCATGTTATTCGTGCGCCTCGTGATTCAGGCGCAGATTGGCACGGTATCGCCCACCTTCAGGCCCAGCAGTTCAGCGGCGCTGCCCTGGTTCACCGAAAGCTCCGCCAGCCCCAGCGAATCGACGTGCCAGAAGGGCGCGCCGGGCGGCCGGTCGGAGAAGGTCCGGGCCCAGCGCAACCTGTGAGGACCGATCTGGATCTCGCTGTCGGTGGAGACCGTGACACCGCGCCGGCCGGTGATCAGGTTGCCGAAGCGGTCCACATAGATCACCTCGTCCAGATCGGGCGGCCAGTCGTGACCGACGCAGGAGGCCGGCGCGACAGGATGGGCGGCGACGCTCTTCCCGGTGGCGAGGCGGGTGGCCACGGGAGCGAACCAGTCACGGCCATGGAAGGTCGCCGGAATGCCCTCCGGCAGCCAATCGATCGCCTCGATGCGCTCGGCCTCGTGCAGCAACGGGGCGAACAGGCCGTTGTCGGGGCCGATGAAACGATGCCCCCGCCAGTGCACCACCAGACCGCGCCGCTCGCCGCCCACACCCGGGTCCACCACCGCCACCACCAGGGCGGCGGGCGGCAGCCACCCCGCCTGGGCCGCCAGCAGCAGCCCCGCCCCCCGCGGGCGGAAGGGCGGCAGGTCGTGCTGCAGATCCACGATCGCCGCCTGCGGCAGCTCCCGGCGGATCGCCGCATGCAGCAGCCCCACCCAGGGGCCTTCCAGGCCATAGTCGGTGAACAATACGAACGCGGGCGCACTCATGGCCGGCTCCATGAACGCGAAAGGCCGGGCAAAGCCCGGCCTTTCGCTTCGATGAACTTGGGGTCCATCGACCGCCGATCACTCGGCCTCGGCCGCGGCCTCCAGCTCCTCGCCCGTCTCCTCGGGGATCGGGCGGTCCACCAGCTCGACATAGGCCATGGGCGCCTTGTCGCCGGGGCGGTAGCCGCACTTGAGGATGCGCAGATAGCCGCCGGGGCGCTCCTTATAGCGCGGACCCAGCTCGCCGAACAGCTTGGCCACGGTGGCCTGATCGCGCAGGCGGGCGAAGGCCAGGCGGCGCTTGGCCACGCTGTCTTCCTTGGCGAGGGTGATCAGCGGCTCGGCCACCCGGCGCAGCTCCTTGGCCTTGGGCAGGGTGGTCTTGATCAGCTCGTGCTGGAACAGGGAGTTGGCCATGTTGCGGAACATGG
>CAZVIG010000330.1:0-3170 GCA_964627395.1 uncultured Sedimenticola sp. | reverse complement strand
CCATCGAGGCGATGAAGGAGGCCGGGGTCCCCACGGTGCCCGGCTCCGACGGCCCGCTGGACGACGACAAGGAGCGCACCATCAAGCTGGCGCGCGAGATCGGCTACCCGGTGATCATCAAGGCCGCCGGCGGTGGCGGCGGACGCGGCATGCGCGTGGTGCATTCCGAGGCCGCGCTGCTCAACGCCGTCTCCCTGACCCGCACCGAGGCGGCCGCCGCCTTCGGCAACGATACGGTCTACATGGAGAAGTTCCTGGAGAATCCCCGCCACGTGGAGTTCCAGGTGCTGGCCGACGAGCACGGCAACGCCATCCACCTGGCGGAGCGCGACTGCTCCATGCAACGACGCCATCAGAAGGTGGTGGAGGAGGCCCCGGCGCCCGGCATCTCGCCGGAGCTGCGCGCCGAGATGGGCGAACGCTGCGCCGAGGCCTGCCGCCGCCTTCGGCAACGATACGGTCTACATGGAGAAGTTCCTGGAGAATCCCCGCCACGTGGAGTTCCAGGTGCTGGCCGACGAGCACGGCAACGCCATCCACCTGGCGGAGCGCGACTGCTCCATGCAACGACGCCATCAGAAGGTGGTGGAGGAGGCCCCGGCGCCCGGCATCTCGCCGGAGCTGCGTGCCGAGATGGGCGAACGCTGCGCCGAGGCCTGCCGCCGCATCGGCTATCGCGGCGCGGGCACCTTCGAGTTCCTGTACGAGAACGGCGAGTTCTACTTCATCGAGATGAACACCCGGGTACAGGTGGAGCACCCGGTCACCGAGATGATCACCGGCGTGGACATCGTCAAGGAACAGCTCCTGATCGCCGCCGGCCGGCCGCTCAGCTACAGCCAGGAGGACATCGTGGTGCGCGGCCATGCCATCGAGTGCCGCATCAACGCCGAGGACCCGGAGACCTTCATGCCCAGCCCTGGCGACATCACCCTGCTGCACGTGCCGGGCGGACCGGGCGTGCGGGTGGACACCCACATCTACAGCGGCTACCGGGTACCCCCCTACTACGATTCCATGATCGGCAAGCTGATCACCCACGGCGAGAACCGCGACGTGGCCATCGCGCGCATGCGCGGCGCCCTCTCCGAGATGGTGATCGAGGGGATCAAGACCAACATCCCGCTGCAGGCCGACATCATGGCCGACGGCAACTTCGCCGCCGGCGGGGTCAACATCCACTATCTGGAGAAAAAGCTCGGGCTGTAGGCTGCGTGAGGCACAGATGGAGAGTTTCCGCTGTGGGAGGGCCTTCAGTCGCGGCTGAAGCCGCTCCCACAGGGATGGGGAACATGGACCTGCAGGAGTCGAATCCAGAGGGCGACGACACTGAAAGCGCCGCGACCACCATGCCCTCCGGGGTGATTTCATACCAGCCTACATGCCCTTCGTGTTGTCCCTGGTGACCCTATGCCCTGGATCCAGACCCACCTCGTCGTCGACAAGTCCCGCGCCCCGGAGATCGAGGCGCTGTTCGAGTCGCTGGGCGCCCTGTCGGTGACCCTGGGGGATGCCGGCGACGAGCCCATGCTGGAGCCCGCCCCCGGCGAGACGCCGCTATGGCAGGCCACCCGGGTGAGCGGCCTGTTCCCCGGCGAGACCGATACCGACGGCCTGCGCGCCGCCATCGCCGGCGCCCTGTCGCGCGAGCTGGGCGGCGCGCTGGAGATCGAACGCCTCGCCGACCGCGACTGGGAACGCGCCTGGCTGGAACGCTTCCGGCCGATGCGCTTCGGGCGCCGCCTCTGGATCCGCCCCGGCGGCCAACCCATCGACGACCCACAGGCGGTGGCGGTGGACCTGGACCCCGGCCTCGCCTTCGGCACCGGCACCCACCCCACCACCGCGCTGTGCCTGGAATGGCTGGACGGCGCCGAGCTGACCGACCGCGAGGTGATCGACTTCGGCTGCGGCTCCGGCATCCTGGCGATCGCCGCGCTGCGCCTCGGCGCGCGCCATGCGACAGGCCTGGACCACGACCCCCAGGCCCTGCGCGCCAGCCGCGACAACGCCCGCCGCAACGGCGTCGCCGAGCGTCTGAGCCTGCACGGGCCCGAGGCCACGCCCGCGCCCGCATCCCTGGTGCTGGCCAACATCCTCGCCAATGTCCTCATCGAGCTGCAGCCGCGCCTCAGTGCCCTGGTGGCGCCGGGCGGCGAGCTGGTGCTCTCGGGCATCCTCGCGGACCAGGCGGAGCAGGTGATGGCCGCCTACCGCGGCGGGCTCCAGTTCTCCGAACCCCGCGAGCGCGACGGCTGGGTGCTCCTGCACGCCCGTCGCCCCGCACCGGCAGGCACCTCGTGAAGACCCGCTGCCCCAACTGTCACACCGTCTATGACGTGGAC
The DNA here is from genome assembly GCA_964627395.1 of uncultured Sedimenticola sp. Lineage (GTDB taxonomy): Bacteria > Pseudomonadota > Gammaproteobacteria > Chromatiales > Chromatiaceae > MONJU. Next base: position 825 of record CAZVIG010000330.1, on the reverse strand, counting down.
CCCAAGGTCCTCGAGGAGGCCGACGGGCTGGCGCGCTGCTACCACTGCGGCACCGTCTTCGATGCCTTCGAGCAACGCCTGGGGGCCGCCGAACCGCCCCTGCCCGAACCGGAGTCGCCGCCGGAACCCGAACCGCCCGCCGAGCCGTCGCCCACCCGTCCCCTGCCCTTCGAGCTGCCGGAGGACCTGGAGGAGATCGAACCGGCGAACGAGGTGGCGCTGGACGCCGAGGACGCCCTGGCCCCGCCGCGACCGCGCCGCACCCCCTTCTGGCAGAAGCTGCTGCTGGTGCTGCTGGTGCTGCTGCTGGTGGCGCAGATCGCCTGGATCCGGCGCGATCTCTGGATCCACCTGCCGCAGGCGGCGCAGCTCTGCGCCGTGCTCGACTGCGAGCTGCGTGAGAAGGCGCGGCCGCAGGACTTCCATGTCCTGGAGCGCGACCTCGAGCCGATCCCGGGCGATCCGCCGGCGCTGCGCCTGTGGCTGGTGATCCGCAACGACGCCCCCTTCCCGCAGCCGCTGCCGCGTCTCCAGCTCACCCTCCAGGACGCCGGCGGCGCCCTGGTGGCGCGCCGTCTCTTCAACCCGACGGACTATCTGCCGCCCGACTGGTCCGGCCCCGCCGCCGCCCTCCCCGGCGAGGTGATCACCATCGACCTGCGTCTGAAGGACCCCGGCCCCCGCGCCCGCGGTTTCGTGATCGATTTCCTCTGAAGATGCCCTCGCCTCGGGCGTCGCGGCTGAAGCCGCTCCCACAGAGACAGTGGAGATTGCCGCTGTGGAAGGACCTTCAGGCCCGACAGTATTCCGGTCGCGGCTGAAGCC
>CAZVIG010000329.1:0-3171 GCA_964627395.1 uncultured Sedimenticola sp. | reverse complement strand
CTCAACAAGGGGGTGATCTGCGCCAAGGGCGCCTCGGGCATCATGAAGCAGTACTCGCCGGCGCGCCTGACCCGCCCGTTGCTGCGGCGCAAGGGCGCCGAGCGGGGCGAGGCGGATTTCGAGCCCATCTCCTGGGACCGCGCCTTCGAGATCATGGAGGAGCGCCTGGCCCACCTGCGCGCCACCGATCCCAAGAAGTTCGCCATCTTCACCGGCCGCGACCAGATGCAGGCGCTCACCGGCCTGTTCGCCAAGCAGTTCGGCACCCCCAACTATGCCGCGCACGGGGGCTTCTGCTCGGTCAACATGGCCGCGGGCATGATCTACTCCATCGGCGGCTCCTTCTGGGAGTTCGGCGGCCCCGACCTGGACCGCGCCAAGCTGTTCGTGATGATCGGCACCGCCGAGGACCACCACTCCAACCCGCTCAAGATCGCCATTTCCAAGTTCAAGCGGCGCGGCGGGCGTTTCATCTCCATCAACCCGGTGCGCACCGGCTACTCCGCGATCGCCGACGAATGGGTGCCCATCCGTCCCGGTACCGACGGCGCCCTGTTCCTGGCGATCATCCACGAGCTGATCAAGCAGGGCCTGTACGACCGCGAGTTCCTGGTCAACTACACCAACGCCGCGGAACTGATCGACCTGGACGAGTCCTCCGACAACTACGGCATGTTCATCCGCACCAGCAAGCCGGTGGAGGAGGGCTGTTTCGACCCGCAGAACAAGCTCTGGTGGGACCGCATCAGCAACCGCCCGGTGGACGTGCGCACCGAGGGGGCCGACCCCTTCCTGCTGGGCGAGTACGCCATCGACGGCAAGCCGGTCAAGACCGCCTTCCAACTGCTCAAGGAGCGGGTGGACGAATACAGCCCGGAATGGGCCGAGGGCATCACCGGCATTCCCGCCGACACCATTCGTCGCCTGGCCCATGAGATGGGCGTGACCGCGCGCGACCAGAAGATCGAGCTGCCCATCCAGTGGACCGACGTCTGGGGCAAGGAGCACCAGAGCGTGAAGGGCGGTCCGGTGGCCTTCCATGCGATGCGCGGCCTGGCGGCGCATTCCAACGGCTTCCAGACCATCCGCGCCATGAGCGTGCTGATGACCATGCTGGGCACCATCGACACCCCCGGCGGCTTCCGCCACAAGGCGCCCTTCCCGCGCCCCATTCCGCCCTGTCCCAAGCCGCCGAAGTCCGCTGACGACGTGCAGCCCGACACCCCGCTCAACGGCATGCCCCTGGGCTGGCCGGCGGATCCCAACGACCTGTTCGTGGACGAGCAGGGCGAGCCGCTGCGCATCGACAAGGCCTTCTCCTGGGAGTATCCCCTGTCGGTGCACGGCCTGATGCACAACGCCATCACCAACGCCTGGCGCGGCGATCCCTACAAGATCGACACTCTGCTGCTGTTCATGGCCAACATGGCCTGGAACTCCTCGATGAACACCGCCAGCGTGCGCGAGATGCTCACCGACCGCGACGAGAACGGGGAGTACAAGATCCCCTTCATCATCGTGTGCGACGCCTTCGACTCCGAGACGGTGGCCTTCGCCGACCTGGTGCTGCCGGACACCACCTACCTGGAGCGGCACGACGCGATGTCCATGCTCGACCGGCCGATCTCCGAGTACGACGGCCCGGTGGACTCGGTGCGTATCCCGGTGCTGCCGCCGAAGGGCGAGTGCAAACCCTTCCAGGACGTGCTGGTGGAGCTGGGCAGCCGGCTAAAGCTGCCCGCCTTCGTCAACGAGGACGGCAGCCGCAAGTTCCGCGACTATCCGGACTTCATCGTCAACTTCGAGACCTCGCCGGGTTCCGGCATCGGCTTCCTCGCCGGCTGGCGCGGCAAGGGGGGCGAGAAGTTCCTCAAGGGCGAGCCCAATCCGCGCCAGTGGGAGATGTACGCCAAGAACAACTGCGTCTTCCACTATGAGCTGCCCAAGTCCTACCAGTACATGCGCAACTGGAACAAGGGCTATCTGGAGTGGGCGCGCGCCCACGGCATGACCCGCTATGCCGAGCCGATCAACGTCCACATCTATTCCGAGGTGCTGCAGAAGTTCCGCCTCGCCGCCGAGGGTCGGCGTCCCGGCAAGCAGCCGCCGGAGCGGCTGCGCCGGCGCATCCTCACCTACATGGACCCGCTGCCCTTCTACCACGAGACCCTGGAGGCCTCGCTGGTGAACACCCAGGAGTATCCGCTCAACGCCGTCACCCAGCGGCCGATGGCGATGTACCACTCCTGGGACAGCCAGAATGCCTGGCTGCGCCAGATCCACACCTACAACTACCTGTACGTCAATTCCCGCCTGGCCGAGGCCCAGGGCTTCGGCGACGGCGACTGGGTGTGGGTGGAATCGCCGCACGGCAAGGTGCGCTGCATGGTGCGCCTCTCCGAGTCGGTGGAGCCGGGCACGGTCTGGACCTGGAACGCCATCGGCAAGGCGGCCGGCGCCTGGGGGCTCTCGCCCAAGGCCAACGAGTCGCAGCAGGGCTTCCTGCTCAACCACGTGATCAGCGAGGAGCTGCCGCCCTGCGAGGCGGGCGAGCACCTCTCCAATTCCGATCCGGTGACCGGACAGGCCGCCTGGTACGACGTGCGGGTCAAGGTCTACAAGGCGGACGAGGGCGAGCCCAAGGTGAGCTTCCCGCAGTTCAAGCCGCAGCGGCGCGTACCCGGCATGGACCCCAAACGTGGCAAGTGGCAGGCCTATTTCGCAGGCATGTTCCGCCGCAAGGCCGGCATCAAGTGAGGCGTCCCCGCAGCGCGGGAGCGACCGAAAACTCTGAGTGAGACGAAGCGATGACACAACTCGCCCTGGTAATCGACCTCAACGTCTGCGTGGGCTGCCATGCCTGCGTCACCTCGTGCAAGGAGTGGAACACCTCCGGCTGGGCCGGCCCCATGGTGGACCAGCGCCCCTATGACGCGGATCCCACCGGCACCTTCTTCAACCGGGTACAGACCTTCGAGGTGGGGGAGTATCCCAACACCGAGACGGTGCACTTCCCCAAGAGCTGCCTGCACTGCGAGGAGCCGCCCTGCGTGCCGGTCTGCCCCACCGGCGCCTCCTACAAGCGGGAGGACAACGGCGTGGTGCTGGTGGACTACGACAAGTGCATCGGCTGCAAGTATTGCTCCTGGGCCTGCCCCTACGGCGTGCGCG
>CAZVIG010000328.1:0-3182 GCA_964627395.1 uncultured Sedimenticola sp. | reverse complement strand
TCGGTCTGGATGAAGGGCACATAGTTCTCGCTCGGCAGGCTGCGCCCCTTGGCGCTGACGATGCCGGCGGTGACGCTGTGGTCGAAACCGAAGGGCGAGCCGATGGCGAGCACCCATTCGCCCACCTCCAGCTCGCTGGACTTGCCGATCTTGACCGTGGGCAGGTCCTTGGCGTCGATCTTGATCAGGGCCACGTCGCTGGCCTTGTCGCTGCCGATCACCTTGGCGTCGAACACGCGCCGGTCGCTGAGGCGCACCTCTACGGTGTCCGCGCCGTCCACCACGTGATGGTTGGTGAGGATGTAGCCGTCGCTGGAGATGATGAAGCCCGAACCCAGCGATTGGGACTCCGGCTGCGGCATGTTGGGGATCTGCTCGAAGAAGCGCCGGAACAGATCGTTCAGCGGGCTGTCGTCGGGCAGGTCGGGGATCTTGAAGCCGTGCGGCATGCGCAGCTTGCCGGGCTTGGCATCCCGGTGGGTGCTGATGTTCACCACCGCGGGACTGTTCTGCTTCGCCAGCTCGGTGAAGTCCGGCAGGGATCCCGCCAGCGCCTGGGTCATGAACAGCCAGCTTGCCAGCAGGCCGAAGGTCAGGTTCCTGAGGGTTTTCATGGTCGAGTTTCCTTCTTGCTCGTTACGCGGATGGGCCTCAGGCATGCAGCCCCAGGTCACGGATGGCGACCGAGGTGGCCGCCGGGTCGATACGCAGGATGCGGACCTCGCCCCGGCCACGCCGTCCGGCACGATGCCGGACCCATGCCAGTGCCATGCTCAGGCCCGATAGACTGCCGAGGATGGCGCCGAGTTCCGAAGTCCCTGCGCCGTACAGGGATTGCGCCAGTTGCTCGCCGCCGATCGCCCCTCCGATCAGCCCCAGCAGAGGAACGGCGTACAGCAGCAGGGTCGCGCGCTGCAGATAATTCTCGTCGCTGCCGATCACCACCCGCTCGCCGGGACGCGGCGCGCGCGGCAGATGGTCGACAGGCAGGGTCAGCAGGCCGCGGTTGCGTCCGGGGAACATCTGCGCCACCAGCGCGCTGCCGCAGCCGCTCTTCGCCGAGCAACTGCTGCATCCGGAGGGGTTCTCGGTGCGGACGCAGGCCTGATCCCCCTGCACCGAGACGACGCGGGCGTGCTGCTCGATCATCGCGGCTGCGCCGCCTCGGCGATCAGGCGCAGGGTGCGGCGCGGCACCTCGCCCACCGCCACCAGTTGATGGCCGTGGCGGCGTGCGCCATAGGCCCCGGTGGCGCCGATGCGCGAGAAGCCCTGCAGCAGCGGCTCCGCGCCCGGCTCGATGTAGAGCGACACCGAGGCCAGGCCGTCGGTGAACACGAAATGCCGCCCCCCGCTGTCGGAGCTGCCCTCGGTGATCAGACGGAAGCCCGGCGGCAGACCGCGGAACTGCCACTGCACCCGGCTGTCGCGCGCCACCGATGCGGCGCGCGCCGGCATCCGCGTCAGCGCCAGGGCGGAGAGGTCCTTTTCGATGGGGGTGATGTCGCGCCCGGTCTTGAGATCCACGAACAGGGTCTGGGAGCGCACCCGGCCGTCGTGCTCCAGCAGCACCGAACGCAGCGGCAGTGCCGTCTCGCGGTCCAGCTCGATGCGGTAGCCGAAGCGCAGGCGGTCGCGGGGGCGGATCTCGAGCTGCAGCGCCGGACGCCCCGCGGTACGCAGAGGCCGCTCGTCGAGTCGCAGCTCGTAGTGGGCGGCGATGCCGTCCAGATCCTCGGCCGGATCCTTGAGGATGCCGGCCCGGTTGCCCACCACGCTGATGTGATGACTGCGCGGCTCCAGACAGGCCACGCCCTGCTCGCCGCGGATCACCTGTTTGGGTTCCCCGTCCAGCGCCACCAGGCGTTCCAGCTCGTGGCCGTCGCGCACCCGGTGCACCACGTACATGCCCTCCAGACGGTCGCCCACCTGGTAGACGAAGCGGCCCTCGTAGTCGAGCTGGTGCACCGCCTGGCGCATGCGCGTCAGCCAGTCCGCCGCCGACTCGGCACCGGCCAGGGCGGGCAGCCCCAGCGACAGCAGGAACAGCAGCGCCTTCAGGCGATCAGGGACGGGCATACTGGGCGCTGACGAAACTGACGTGGGCGCTGGGACGCTGGGCGCCGATCTGGCCGGCCACCTCGTTGTGCTGCAGCAGGTAGCGGGTGAGCCGCTCGCGCATCGCCGGCTCCAGCACCTTCCAGCGACCGGCGGGCGCCACCTTGCGCGCGACCGGCGGCTGCGCCGCATGGCGCGGACCGGCCTCCAGCGACACGGTGCGCAGGCCGTCGGCCGGGACGCTCATGCGCGGTGCGAAGGCGAAGGTCTGGGCCTCGGGGAGCAGCGCCGGGGCGGGCGACCGCTGTCCGATCAACTGCGGCGCCAGGGTCACCGCCACCATCGCCACCCCGGCCGCCAGGGCGGCACCCAGGGCGAGGCGCGGCAGACGCAACGCCTTGCGCCATTCGCGCGGCGCCAGCACCGTGGGCTCGTCGGCCAGCGCGGCGCTCACCCGCGCCGCGATGCCGCTGGCGTCCACCCGCGCCTGACCGTCGCCCGAGAGATGGGCCGCGATCTGGGCAAAGCGCCCGTAACGCCGGCGCGCCTCGGCGTCGGTCTCCAGGCGGGCCGCCAGCGCCTTCATCTGACGCTCGTTCAGCTCGCCGTCCAGAAAGGCGGAGAGCCGTTCGCCCCAATGTTCGTCCTGCCTGGTGTGTTCTGCTTTCATGGTCATGCACCCAGCAAAGGTTTCAGCTTCTTGTCGATGGCCTCGCGTGCGCGGAAGATCCGCGAACGCACCGTGCCGATGGGACAGTCCATTGCCTCGGCGATCTCTTCGTAACTCAGCCCTTCCAGCTCGCGCAGCGTGATCGCGGTGCGCAGCTCCTCGGGCAGATCGTCCACCGCCTGCTTGATGGTGCGGGCGATCTCGTCCTGCATCGCCAACCGTTCCGGGGTGTCCTGCTCCTTGAGCCGGGTCCCCATGTCCATCTGTTCCGCGGTCTCCGCCTCGATGTCGTCCTGGGGCGGACGCCGCGCCCGCGCGGCCAGGTGGTTCTTCGCGGTGTTGATCGCCACCCGATACAGCCAGGTGTAGAAGGCGCTGTCGCCCCGGAACTTCGGCAGTGCCCGGTAGGCCTTGATGAAGGCCTCCTGGGTGACGTCCAGCACCTCGGACGGGTC
>CAZVIG010000327.1:1072-3201 GCA_964627395.1 uncultured Sedimenticola sp. | reverse complement strand
CCATGAAATCCAGCGAGTTGGAACATTTTTTCAGCGACCGGGTGAAATATTCGGGCCAGCAAGAAAGGCGCGGGCAGAGCGCGTTCAGCCGAGTTTCTGCTTCACCAGGGCGCTCACCTGGCCCATGTCGGCGCGCCCCTGCACCTGCGGCTTGACCTTGCCCATCACCTTGCCCATGTCCTTCATGGAACTGGCGCCGGTGTCGGCGATCGCCTGTTCCACGATGGCGGCGATCTCCGCCTCCGACAGGGCCTCGGGCAGGTATTCCTGGATCACCGCGACCTCCGCCTCCTCGGCGGCGGCCAGTTCCTCGCGCCCCGCGTCCCGGTACTGCTGGATGGAGTCGCGGCGCTGCTTGACCATCTTGTCCAGCACCGCCAGCACCTGCTGGTCGTCCAGCTCGATGCGCTCGTCCACCTCGCGCTGCTTGATCGCGGCCAGGATCAGGCGGATGACGCCCAGGCGCGCCTTGTCGCCCGCCTTCATGGCGGACTTCATGTCGTCCTGGATGCGGGCCTTGAGGCTCATGGGATCAGTAGGGGCGGTCGAACTTGCGCGCCTCGCGGGCCAGCTTCTTCTGCCAGCGCTTGACTGCGGCGGCGGCCTTGCGCTTGCGCTCCCAGGTGGGTTTCTCGTAGTACTCGCGGCGACGCACCTCGGCCAGGATGCCGGCCTTCTCGCAGGCGCGCTTGAAGCGGCGCAGGGCGACTTCGAAAGGTTCGTTCTCTTTTACACGGACTTGTGGCATTGCTTCCTCTGGGCTCCAGACCCGTTAGACTGTTGCGGTCTCCGCGGCGGCGAACAGGGCCGTAGGCGGAAAGGCGCAGAATATTACTGCCTCGATGGGCGAATTGCAAAAGGGAATCCCGATGCGGGTATTGGGCATAGAGACCTCCTGCGACGAGACCGGCGTCGCCGTTTACGAGGGCGGGCGCGGCCTGCTGGCGCATGCGGTCTACAGCCAGGTGGGGCTGCACGCCGACTACGGCGGGGTGGTGCCGGAGCTGGCCTCGCGCGACCATGTGCGCAAGCTCGCGCCCATGGTGGCGCGGCTGCTGGAGGAGGCGGGCCTGAGCGGCGCCGACATCGGCGGGGTGGCCTACACCGCCGGGCCGGGACTCGCCGGGGCCCTGTTGGTGGGCGCCGCCTTCGGGCGCAGCCTGGCCTGGGGCTGGGGCGTGCCCGCCGTGGGGGTGCACCACATGGAGGGTCATCTGCTGGCGCCGCTGCTGGAGCCCGATCCCCCGGCCTTTCCCTTCGTCGCCCTGCTGGTCTCGGGCGGACACACCCAGCTCGTGCAGGTGGAGGCGGTGGGCCGCTACCGGCTGTTGGGCGAGTCGATCGACGATGCCGCCGGCGAGGCCTTCGACAAGACCGCCAAGCTGCTGGGCCTGGACTATCCGGGCGGGCCGGCGCTGGCGGCCCTGGCGGAGCGCGGCGATCCGGAGCGTTTCCGCTTTCCGCGCCCCATGACCGACCGGCCCGGCCTGGAGTTCAGCTTCTCCGGGCTCAAGACCTTCGCCCTGACCACCTGGCAGCAGCAGTCGCAGGGGCTGGACGCCGCGGCGCGGGAGCGGCTGCGTGCCGACATCGCGCGCGCCTTCGAGGATGCGGTGGTGGACACCCTGCTGATCAAATGCCGGCGGGCGCTGGAGCAGAGCGGCTGCGACACCCTGGTGCTGGCCGGTGGGGTGAGCGCCAACCGGCGCCTGCGTGCCGCGGTGGACGCCCTGATGGCGCAGCGCGGGGGGCGCGCCTGCTATCCGCGTCCCGAGCTATGCACCGACAACGGCGCCATGATCGCCTATGCCGGCTGGCAGCGTCTGCGCGCCGGGCAGAGCGAGCCGCCCGCCTTCGACATCCATCCGCGCTGGGACATGACCGGTCTCCAGCCTCTTTGATTCAGGCGCCGATGCGCCCTTCCTCGCCGCTGCGCAGGCGGCGGATGTTGTCGCGGTGGCGCCAGAACAGCAGCAGGGTGATCGCCACCTGCATCGCCACCAGTTCCGGCGCCGGCCAGAACCACCATACGATCAGCGGCGCCAGCCCCTGCGACACCAGGGCCGCCGCCGAGGAGATGCGCAGCACCTTGGCCACGAACAGCCACAACGCCGCCACGCTCACCCCGA
>CAZVIG010000327.1:0-1062 GCA_964627395.1 uncultured Sedimenticola sp. | reverse complement strand
TGCACCCCCAGGGCGGTGGCCACCCCCTTGCCGCCGCGGAAGCGGAAGAACACCGGATAGAGGTGGCCGAGGAAGGCCGCCAGCCCGGTCAGGGCCAGCACCGCGGGCGAGACCACCAGCCAGTGCCCCGCGAGCATCGGCAGCAGACCCTTGAGCATGTCGCCCAGCAGGGTGATCGCCGCCGCCTTCTTGCCGCCGATGCGCAGCACATTGGTGGCGCCGGGGTTGCCCGAGCCCTGTTCGCGGGGGTCCGGCAGGCCCAGCAGGCGGCACACGATGATGGCGCTGGACACGGAGCCCAGCAGGTAGGCGATGGGGACGAGCAGGTAGTCGGCCATGGAGATCTCCGCCAAAAGAGGCCGGCATTGTCCGAAGCGGGGTGCCGCGCGGTCAAGCGGGACCGCGCCGCCCGGGGCTGGTAACCTTTGCTTCCCACAGGCCTTCGACCGAATCGCGAAACTCATGGACATCGTGTACCTGCGCGGGCTGCGCATCGACACCATCATCGGCATCTACGACTGGGAGCGGCGCACCCGCCAGACGGTGGTCCTGGACCTGGAGATGGCCACCGACATCTCGCGTGCCGCGGCCAGCGAGCGCATCGAGGACACTCTCAACTACAAGGCGGTGGCGAAGCGTCTGATCGCCTTCGTGGGGGAGAGCGAGTTCCAACTGGTGGAGACCCTGGCGGAGCGTTGCGCCGCGCTGATCCTGGAGGAGTTCGACGTGCCCTGGCTGCGGCTCACCCTGAACAAGCAGGGGGCGGTGCGCGGCGCCACCGACGTGGGTGTGATCATCGAGCGCGGGCGGCGGCCCTGATGCCGCGGGTCTGGGTCAGCATCGGCAGCAATGTGGAACGGGAGCGCAACCTGCGCGCCGCGGTGGCCGCGCTGCGCGAGCATTTCGGCGAGCTGCTGCTCTCGCCGGTGTACGAGACCGAGGCCGAGGGTTTCGACGGCGACCCTTTCTACAACCTGGTGGCCGGTTTCGACACCACCCTGCCGCCGGGCGAGCTGCACGCCCTGATGCGCGAGATCGAGGCGGCCAACGGGCGCCGCCGCG
>CAZVIG010000326.1:2280-3203 GCA_964627395.1 uncultured Sedimenticola sp. | reverse complement strand
GGTGCCGGCGTTGTCCAGGCTGTCGATCTCCGCCGTGAGGGCGCCCGCGGCCGCCTCGAGCTGAGCGGCGGCACCGTCACCAACCCCGGCACCCTGGCGGCCGCTGGACTGGATGCGCCCGGCGTTGTGCAGTTCGGCGGCCTGCAGGCTGACCCGGCCGCCGGGACGGGTGGTGCCGTCGCCCGCCAGACCGCCGGCGATCGCCCCGGCGTTGTCCAGCCGGGCGGTCTCGATGCGCACCTCGCCGACCGCGCCGAGGGCGCCGCCGGGGGCGATGTCGACCCGTTCGCCGGCCAGGGCCCGGGCGCGGCCGCCCGCATAGGCGCTGCCCTCCACCGCCAATCGGGGGGCCTCCAGGGCGAGGTCGCGGCCGGCGCTCAGATCGCCGGTCTGGATGCGCCCTTCGGCGGTGATGCGGATGTCGCCGGCGGCCTGCACCGCCGGGGGCAGGTTGACCCCCAGGCCGGCCCCGGTGCCCACCAGGGTGATGCGGTCGGCGTACATGCCGCCGAGCGCCGCGCTGTCGAGCAGGACGGCACGCGGGTTGGGCGCGCCGTTGGGGGTGGCGGCGCCGCTGGGGTAGTCGATGCGCTGGCTGCCCAGACGCAATGAAAGGTCCCGCGCATGCAGCCCGCCGGCCAGGTGCAGGGCCTGGGCGTACAGGTCCACCGAGGTGGCACCCTCGGCGTTGAGGCCCGCGCCCTGGATGGCGATGTCGCCGCCCAGCACGTTGAGCGAACGCAGACGTCCGCCGGAAATGGTCGGGACGCCGGTGCTGAGGGTCAGACGCCCGGTGTTGATGAAACCCGCGCCGTCGATCTCCAGACCGTTGGGGTTGGCGATCACCAGGTCGGTGCGCGGGCCGGCGATCTCGGTGAAGCCGCGCAGTCGGCTGGGGTCGCTGCCGGTGACCTCGTTGAGGA
>CAZVIG010000326.1:0-2270 GCA_964627395.1 uncultured Sedimenticola sp. | reverse complement strand
GTGCTGCAGCTGCGGGTTCCCCAGGATCTAGCCGCCGAGCCGGCTCTGGTAGGCCGCGCCGGCGGCGTTGTTGAGGATCAGGCCCTGCGGATCCACGTCGTAGCGGCTGAAGCGGTTGTGCGACAGGCCGGCGGCGTTGGGCGGGGCGATATCGACCACCGGGACCCCGTTGCGGGCTTGGTCCAGGGTGGTGGCGGTGCTGCCGTCCGGCACCGGGGCGCCGGCGCGCGCCAGGGCCGGGATCAGCAGCAGGACGGCCAGGGTGAATCGGGTCGCGGGTCCTTGCATGGCGGTGTCCTCAGAAGGTCCAGGTCAGGTCGAGTCGCGCCACGTCATCCGGACGGGTGCCGTCGGGCAGGCGGCGCAACGGCCGGCTCCAGCTCAGCGCGAGCCGCCCGCCGCGGAAGGCCGCGCTGGCGTTCAGCGAGAGCCCGGCGACCACCCCGCAGCTCTCGCGGTTGGTCGCCTGGCATTGCACCCGGCCGTAGTCCAGGCCGGGGCCGAAGGTCAGGTGCAGCGGCCCGGCCCGCGTATCGACCCGCCGGCTCAGGCGCAGGTCGTTGCGCAGATACCAGGCCTTGTCGCCCAGCAGGTTGCGGTCCAGATAGCCGCGCACCGTGGCGTCGCTGCCCACCGCGAGGCGGTCGTTGTCGTAAAGGGGATCCGGGGCGTACTGGACGTGCAGCAGGCTGGCCAGTTCCAGCCCCCGGCGAGGCCGGGCCTGCAGCTCCAGTTCCAGTTCGTGACGCCGGAACATATGCCGCAGCCCCGGGCTGGAGAGCGGATCGCCATCGCTGCGCGCGCCGAACCAGGGGGTGCCGCGGGTGAAGCCGTAGTCGGCGGTCAGGCTGCCCCAGGGCCAGAGGCGCAGCCCGGTCAGCCCGAGGCGCACCTGGCTGGCGCGATAGCTGGAGACGTCCAGGGGAACCCCGGCGATGCGGTTGCGGATCCGCTGATGGCGCAGCGCCAGGTTCAGATCCAGCTTGTGGCGCTGGGCGCGGCTGAGCACCCGGGCCAGTTTCAGTTCGATCTGGTCGGTGCGGCCGGTGGCGCGCAACGCGCTCCCGGCCGAGGGCAGACGCTGCCGGTAGCTGGAGCGCGACAGAGACAGGCTGGCCAGCAGTCCGCCCAGCGGCAGGGAATACTCCAGGCCGCCGGCACGCCCGCCCTGAAGCTGGCGTCGCACCCTGGAGGTGTTGAGATTGAGCTTGAGGATGTCGTTGAGATCCAGGGGGTTGTCCCAGGCGCCCTCGGCGGTGAGCACCCGGCGCGAGGCCCCGTTCAGCCAGGCGGTGCCGCCCAGGGTGAGACGCCAGGGCCGCCCCTCGGCGGCATGCACCACCACCCGGGTGCCGCCGGGCTTGCTGCCGGGACGCAGCTCGAAGCGGGCGTCCACCGAGGGCGGGCGGTTGATCCATTCCAGCGCGGTCTCCAGGCGGCGCAGGTTCAGGATCTGTCCCTCCTGACCGGCGAAGGCGTTGCGCAGACGTCGGTCGGAGCGACCGGTCTCGGCGTCCACCACCGCCTCGACCCGGCCGATCAGCACACTGATGCGCAGCCGCCCGTCGGCCACGTCCTGGGGCTGGATGTAGGGGCGGGTGGTGACGAAACCACGTTGCAGATAGGCGGCGGCGACCGCGTCGAGCAGGCGCTGCAGCAGGGCGGGTTCGATGCATTCGCCGAGAAAGGGGGCGAACAGCCGGCGGCGCTGGGCCGGCGGCAGCAGACCCTCGTCGTCCAGGTTCACCGCCTTCAGGGCGATGCAGTCCCGGGCCGACGCAGCGGGCGCCACGGCGGGCGCCCCCAGCATCACCCCGAGCAGACAGATTATGAACATGAGGGGTCTGGTCATCGTCCCTGATTCCCCGCCGGAAGGCCGTCGGACGCGACTGCCCGCCGATGGAAGCCGGCGACCGACCTGGATCGAACATCAGAAAATCGCGGAATTATAATTAAGGTGGGGTGTCGGGGTCCAAGGGGTGGATGATGCGATTCAGCAACACTCGGGAAGGCCGCGACCTGGTGTCGAGATCCAGCCACACGCCTGTCAGCGGCGGCTGCGTTACACTCGACGCCTCTGCCGAACGACGTGGAGTGGCCCATGAAACCCCTGATGCTCTCACTGGCACTGGCCTGCCTGCTCGCAGGCCCCGCAGCGGCCTCCGGCCAGGGCGAGAAGCCCCTGCTCGAGGAGCTGCGCGCCCTGGCGGAGAAGGCGCGCCGTCAGCAGGCAGCCGACCGCTGGCTGCAGCGCGCCCTGGACGACCTGG
>CAZVIG010000325.1:0-3220 GCA_964627395.1 uncultured Sedimenticola sp. | reverse complement strand
TCACCGAGGTGGAGATGCGCCGCGAGCGCGGCGGCAGCATCGGCATGATCTTCCAGGAGCCCATGACCTCGCTCAACCCGGTGATGACCGTGGGCCGCCAGGTGGCCGAGGCGGTGCGCCTGCACGACCCGCAGCATGCCGGGGATCCGCGACCGCGGGTGGTGGAGCTGTTCCGCCAGGTGGGCATCCCCGATCCCGAGCGGCGGGTGGACGAGTTCCCCCACCAGCTCTCCGGCGGCATGAAGCAGCGGGTGATGATCGCCATCGCCCTGGCCGGGCGCCCGAAGGTGCTGATCGCCGACGAGCCTACCACCGCCCTGGACGTGACCATCCAGGCCCAGGTGCTGGCCCTGCTGAAGGATCTGCAGCGCGAGACCGGGATGGCCATCCTGCTCATCACCCACGACCTGGGCGTGGTGGCCGAGACAGCGGACCGGGTGGGGGTGATGTACGCCGGCCAACTGCTGGAGACCGCCGGCGTGGGCGATTTCTTCGCCCGCCCGCGCCATCCCTATAGCCGCAAGCTGTTCCGTGCCCTGCCGGGTTCGGAGAAACGCGACCAGGGCCTGGACGCGATCCCTGGCAGCGTGCCGCCGCTCAACCAGCCCTTCCGCCTGTGCCGTTTTCTCGATCGCTGCGAGGTGGCCCGGGCGGTGTGCCGCGAGGCCCAGCCGCCCTGGCAGGGCAGTGCCGCGGACGGCTACCGCTGCCACCTGGCCGCGGACGAGATCGTGTTGCCCGCCCCCGAGCTGCCGGCACGCCGTGGCGCCGGCGAGGCGGGCGGCTTGCTGATGCAGACACGCGGCCTGCAGGTGCATTTCCCCATCCGCAAGGGCGTGCTGCGGCGCACCGTGGGGCATGTGCGCGCGGTGGACGGCCTGGACCTGGACCTGCATGCCGGCCGCACCCTGGCCCTGGTGGGCGAGTCGGGCTGTGGCAAGACCACCGCCGGCAAGGCGCTGCTGCAACTGGTGCGGCCCACCGCCGGCAGCGTGGTGTTCGACGGCACCGAGCTGACCACCCTCAAGGGCGAGGCGCTGCGCCGCCTGCGTCGCCAGTTCCAGATCATCTTCCAGGACCCGGCCTCCTCGATGAACCCGCGCATGCTGGTGGAGGACATCGTGGCCGAGGGCATGGTCGCCCAGGGCATCGGCCGCAACCGCGCCGAGCGCCGTCGGCGGGTGGTGGAATTGCTGGAGCAGGTGGGCCTGCGCGAGGACGCCCTGCGCCGCTATCCGCATGAGTTCTCCGGCGGCCAGCGCCAGCGCATCGCCATCGCCCGCGCCCTGGCGGTGGACCCGCGCCTGATCGTGTGCGACGAGCCGACCAGCGCCCTGGACGTGAGCGTACAGGCCCAGGTGCTCAACCTGCTAAAGACCCTGCAGCAGGAGCTGGGCCTGGCCTATCTGTTCATCACCCACAACGTCGCGGTGGTGGCCTACCTGGCCGACGAGGTGGCGGTGATGTATCTCGGGCGCATCGTGGAGCAGGGGCCGGTCTCGCTGATCCTCAACCAGGCGCTGCACCCCTACACCCAGGCCCTGCTGTCCGCGGTGCCGGTGCCCGACCCGGATCACCAAAGGACCATTCTGAGGCTGGAGGGCGACATGCCGTCGCCCGCCGATCCGCCGGCCGGCTGTCATTTTCACGAACGCTGTCCGCAGGCGGGTCCGCGCTGCCGCGAGCAGTATCCCCCCACCCGGACCCTGGACGACGGCCGCCGCGTCGCCTGCTGGCTGGTCACGGACGAAACCGGAAACCCCAAGGAGAAGCTGTGATGCGATATCCGATCCCCTTCCTCGCCGCCTGCCTGCTGGCAGGCAGTCTGCACGCCGCCGACGGTCAGGAGCGCCCGCGACAGTATGTGGGCGACAGCTCCGTGGCGGCGCGTCTCGCGCGCCTGGGCAAGGCCTATTCCACGCCCTGCAACTGCACCGAGGGAACGCCGTTGAAAGGCACCGGCGGCATGGTCTTCAACTGCGCCTGCGGCACCATGCAGTGCGTGGTGGCCGCCAGCCGCAAGGGCGACGGGGTGCCGCGCCTGGTATGTCGCTGAATGTGGTAAGGCGGTTCAGCCGGCCTTGACGTACACGGTCAGCCGCTGCCCGGGGTGGAGGTAGCGTCCCACGCGGTTCCAGCGACGCAGGTCGCGGATGGAGACGGAGAACTTGCGCGCGATGGTGTAGAGAGAGTCGCCCTTGCGCACCCGGTAGCGGACCTTGCGCCGGCCTGTTGCGGCGATGCCGCGGCCCGCTGCCGCGGCCTTGCCGGAGAGGGGGATGCGCAGGGTCCGCCCGGCGACGATGCGGCTGCCTTTCAGCCCGTTGGCCTCGCGCACCGCCGCGATGCTCACTCCATAGCGCCGGGCGATGCCGCCCAGGGTGTCGCCGCGGGCGATGCGGTGCTCGGTCCAGCGCAGCCACTGGTCGCGCGGCAGGGCGGCCAGGGCGGTGCGGAAGGTCTCTGCCTGTTCCGCCGGCAGCATCAGCAGGCTGCGCCTGCCGGGCGGGGTGACGCCGCGCCGGAACCCCGGATTGAGGCGTAGCAGGCGGTCCAGCTCCAGCCCGGCGAGGCGCGCCGCCACCTCCAGGTCGAGGGAGGCGTTCACCGGCACCAGGGTCAGCGTTTCATCGGCGGGCGGTAGGGTGATGCCGTAGCGTGCCGGATCCTGGACGATGCGCGCCAGCGCCAGCAGGCGCGGCACATAGGCGTCGGTCTCGCCCGGCAGCTCGATATCCCAGTAGCTGAGGGAGCCGCCCTCGCGTCGTGCCTGTCGGATCGCCTTGCGCACCGTGCCGATGCCGCAGTTGTAGGCGGCCAGGGCGTGCAGCCAGTTGCCGTCCAGGCGCCGATGCAGATTCTGCAGATAGTCCAGTGCAGCGGGGGTGGCGCGGGCCAGGTCCAGGCGGCCGTCGTACCAGCGATCGCGATGCAGGCCGAGCATCTGCGCGGTGGCGGGCATGAACTGCCACAGCCCGGCGGCGCCGCCGGGCGAGTAGGCCCAGGGATCGAAGCCGCTCTCCACCGCGGGCAGCAGCGCCAGCTCCCCCGGCATGTCGCGGGATTCCACGGCATCGAGGAAGTGGCGCAGATAGGGGGTTCCGCGCCGCAGCAGCGCCTGCAGGGACACCGGGTGGCGGCGCAGGCGCTCCAGCTCGCGGTCGATGCGCGGGTGTTGCGCCTCCACCAGACGGAAGCGGCGGCGCAGGCGCTCCCAGGT
>CAZVIG010000324.1:0-3223 GCA_964627395.1 uncultured Sedimenticola sp. | reverse complement strand
ACCGAGGAGCAGATCCTGCCCGAGGTGCTGGCCTTCATCGACCTGCTGTTCGAGGTGTACCGCGATTTCGGCTTCGAGGAGGTCCTGGTCAAGCTCTCCACGCGCCCGGAAAAGCGTGTTGGATCAGATGAGTTATGGGACAAAGCTGAGAAAGCGCTCGAAGATGCCCTGAACCAGCGCGGCCTGGACTGGGAGCTGCAGCCGGGGGAGGGCGCCTTCTACGGGCCCAAGATCGAGTTCTCGCTCAAGGACTGCCTGGGCCGGGTGTGGCAGCTCGGCACCATCCAGCTCGATTTCTCCATGCCGGAGCGGCTGGGCGCCCACTACGTGGCCGAGGACAACAGCAAGAAGACCCCGGTGATGCTGCACCGCGCCATCCTGGGCTCGCTGGAGCGTTTCATCGGCATCCTCATCGAACACTATGCCGGGGCCCTGCCGCTGTGGCTGGCGCCGGTGCAGGCGGTGGTGATGAACATCACCGACCGGCAGGCGGCGTTCGCGCAGGAAGTCGCCGATTTCCTGAAAGATCGCGGTTTTCGCGTGGAAACGGACTTGAGAAACGAGAAGATCGGCTTTAAGATTCGCGAGCACACCTTGCAGAAGGTTCCCTACCTGCTGGTGGTGGGGGATCGCGAAGTGGAAGACCGCAGCGTCGCGGTGCGAACCCGCGACGGCAAGGACCTCGGGACCCTGTCCCTGGAGGACCTGGCGGAGCGCCTCGAAACCGAGGTCGCCGAGCGGTCCTGAGTCAGCTGCCCGATCAGCGAAGGCGCCAGTCGGTGTCCTCGGTCGTCGGGCGGCTTTGTTTTTAGTCGGAGGAATCTGAACATCGCCAAACAAGAGAAGCGCAATCGCCTGAACCGGGACATCACCGCACCCGAGGTCAGGCTCATTGGCGCAGATGGAGACCAGGTCGGGATCGTGAGCATCGAGGAGGCCCTGCGCGTGGCCGAGGATGCAGGGCTGGACCTGGTGGAGATCGTCCCGAACGCCGAGCCCCCTGTGTGCCGGATCATGGATTACGGCAAGTTCGTCTTCGAACAGAAGAAGCAGAAACAGGAGGCGCGCAAGAAGCAGAAGCAGTCCCAGGTCAAGGAGGTCAAGTTCCGGCCGGGGACGGACATTGGCGACTACAAGGTCAAGCTGCGCAATCTGCGCCGGTTCCTGGAGAACGGCGACAAGTGCAAGGTGACCATGCGCTTTCGCGGGCGCGAGCATGCGCACCGCGAGCTGGGCCTGCAGATGCTCGAGCGCATCGAGAACGACCTGGCCGACATCTCCCAGGTGGAGCAGCGGCCGATGATGGAGGGGCGCCAGATGGTGATGGTGCTCAGCCCGCTCAAGAAGTGACACCGAATCCGGCGGCGCCTGCCGCCACGGGTGGCCGGGCCCAAGGCATTGCCTGGGTCACCCCGAAGCAACCTCGACACAGGAGAAGCAAAATGCCCAAGATCAAGACCCTGCGGGGCGCCGCAAAGCGCTTTCGTGTCACCGCCGGTGGCATCAAGCGCAACCAGTCCCATCGTCGTCACATCCTGACGAAGAAATCCACCAAGCGTAAGCGTCATCTGCGCGCCCCGGCCATGCTGCACAAGCGGGACGTGGCCGCCGCCCGTCGCATGATTCCCTACGCCTGAGCAGGAGGACCGACCCATGCCCCGAGTGAAACGCGGCGTTACCGCACACGCCAAGCACAAGAAGGTACTCAAGCAGGCCCGCGGCTACTACGGTGCCCGGCGCAAGGTATTCCGTGTCGCCAAGCAGGCGGTCATCAAGGCCGGCCAGTACGCCTATCGCGACCGCAAGGTGAAGAAGCGCCAGTTCCGCGCTCTGTGGATTCAGCGCATCAACGCCGCAGCACGCATGAACGGCCTGTCCTACAGCCGCATGATCGACGGCCTCAACAAGGCCGGCATCGCCATCGACCGCAAGATGCTCGCGGACATCGCGGTGCACGACATGCCGGCCTTCAGCCAGCTCGCCGAGAAAGCCAAGGCCGCCCTCGCGGTCTGATGGGTGGGACCGGGCCGGTCTTGCCTATCGGTAGTGCATACCCAAAGGGGGAAAGTCTGGCAGGGCTTTCCCCCTTTTTCGATTTCGATCCACCACAGAGGACACAGAGGGCACAGAGAAAACGCTGATTCATGGTAGTCCGGAAGCTGTACGCGCCTCCGCCAGGTACTTGGGAAGCCTGGTTTCGTCGTCGATGACTCGATCCGGGCCGTTCTCACCGCTTCGGGTGAGGAAGGCCATTTGCCAACGATACGCTTCGACTCTGTGTTCTCTGTGTCCTCTGTGGTGAACCCCAATCTGGAAAGAAAATGGCGACAGATCTGGAACAGGTGTTGAAGGAGGCCGAGGCGGCGGTGGAGGCGGCAGCCGACCTGCGCGCCCTGGACGAGGTGCGGGTGCGCTACCTGGGCAAGAGCGGGGTGTTCACCGAGCAGCTCAAGCAGCTCGGCAAGTTGCCGAAGGAAGAGCGCCCCGCCGCCGGTCAGGCGATCAACAAGGCCAAGCAGGCCCTGCAGCAGGCGATCGAGGCGCGCCGCGAAGCGCTGGAACAGGCCGCGCTGGCGCAGCGCCTGGCGGCCGAGCGCATCGACGTGACCCTGCCCGGACGCGGGCTGAGGCGGGGCGGTCTGCACCCGGTCACGCGCACCATGCGTCGCATCCAGGAGATCTTCGGCGGGGCCGGCTTCCAGGTGGCCGAGGGGCCGGAGATCGAGGACGACTTCCACAACTTCGAGGCGCTCAACATCCCCGCCCATCACCCGGCGCGGGCGATGCACGACACCTTCTACTTCGACGACGGCCTGCTGCTGCGCACCCACACCTCGCCGGTGCAGATTCGGGTGATGAAGGACGCCGAGCCGCCGCTCAAGGTGATCGCCCCCGGGCGGGTCTATCGCTGCGATTCCGACCTGACCCATACCCCCATGTTCCACCAGGTGGAGGGCTTCATGGTGGACGAGCAGGTCACCTTCGCCGACCTCAAGGGCATCCTGATCGCCTTCCTGCACGCCTTCTTCGAGCGCGAAGACCTGGACGTGCGTTTCCGGCCCTCCTATTTCCCCTTCACCGAGCCCTCAGCGGAGGTGGACATCCAGTGCGTGATGTGCGGCGGCGAGGGCTGCCGGGTGTGCAGCGGCACCGGCTGGCTGGAAGTGCTGGGCTGCGGCATGATCCACCCCGAGGTGATGCGCCATGTCGGCATCGACAGCGA
>CAZVIG010000323.1:0-3226 GCA_964627395.1 uncultured Sedimenticola sp. | reverse complement strand
GCCGCCGCCGCACAGCGCGGAGGCGATGCTGCGCGACCTGGGCGGGCGCCTGGGCCGTTTCTTCGACGGCGAACACCCGACCCGGGTCACGCCCTTCGATCCGGTCGCGGTGGCCGAGAGCCTGGCGCCGGCGCGCACCGTCTATACCGGCAACTATGTCCTGAGCCGCGCCGGCCTGCGCCACGGCATTCCCTTCGCTGACCTGAAGCTGCGCATGGCCGGTCCCACCCTGGGACGGCTGTTGCAGGCGCGCCTGGGCCCGGCCTTCGCGCAGGCCAATCTGCCGCTGCTGCACCGCCGCACCGAGGCGGCCAGCGGCCGCGCCGAATACCGTCCGGGCGTCGAGCGGGGTGCCGGCGGGGTCGATCTCTCCGGCGAGTATCGACGCCAGTTCCTGGGCGACTGGATGCTGTTCAGCATCGCCGAACTGACCTCGGACGGCTATCCCGACACGCCATTCGATGCGCGCGCGGTGACTGCGGCGGTGCAGACGGTCGAGGCGCGCCTGCTGGCGGAGTATCGCCGGGTGCGCGAGACGGTGATGGCCCGTCTGACCGCACTGGATCGGCGCCTGGGCGAAGACTCCGCTTTGCTCGCCCCCTTTGCGGCCTTCGCGCAGACGGTGCGGCGCAACTATGGTCCCGAGGCACCGGCGGTGCGCGCCATCGAGGATGCGGGTTTCCGCGACCGCTGGCGGGCGCGCCTGGCGCAGGCGATCCGTGATTACCCGGAACAGCGGGAGCGGTGGGAAGCGGCCTTCTGAATCCGTTTCTCGGCGAAAGTCAGGCGAGTCGGCTTCAGCCCGGCCGCCCGTCCACCCGCGGACGGATCAGCATCGGCAGATAGACCGCGGCGAAATAGCCGAAGGCGGCGATCCACAGCGCCTGCGAGGCGCCGATCCAGATGCGGTACTGCTCCGGCAGGACCAGCGGCACCAGCACCCGAAAGCAGACGCCGAGCACCAGGATCGCCAGGAACAGGCCGACCGCCGGTGGCGGCTGGAAGACGTTGCGCCCGGTATGGCCCAGCGCCACCCGCGACATCATGCCCAGGGTCATCAGGCCGATGCCGCCATAGGCGAAGGCGTGCAGCGCGAGGAAGGGCGACAGGTCGCCCCAGATCGACAGCACCCGCAGGCCGAAGCCCAGCACCAGGGAGGCATAGCCCAGATACAGCGACCACAGCAGCGGCTTGCGCCAGATGCCGGGTGTGTGCCAGTCGATCAGGCGCAGGCCGTGCATCAGGAGCAGGGCCAGGGCAGTGACCGCGATCGCCCTGGTCTGACCGGGCAGGAACACCTCCAGCGCCGCCCAGAGCAGCACCAGCACCAGGCTGGCGACGTCCAGCCAGGTCCGGTTGCGCGGGCTGAAGTCCTCGTCCACCCCGCGCTCGATGAAGAAGGGCACCACCCGCCGCGCCATCATGAAGACCAGCGCGAGGATCACATAGAAGGCGCCGAACAGCCCCCAGCGGATGCCGTCGGCCAGCCAGCCCAGGGCGCCCGCATAGAAGGCGGCGCTGGCCAGAAGCAGCAGCACCAGCTTGGAGAGGATGCCCACCTGCTTCCACTGGCGCACCCGGATCACCGGGATGGCCACGCCCAGGATCAACAGCAGCAGAAAGCCCAGGTCCGCCAGCGCCGCCACCATCAGCCAGTCTCCCGGCAGATAGATCGCCAGGCGCGCGATCAGCCACAGGCCGAAGGTGAGTATCAGGGGCGCGCCGTGGAAGCTCTTGACCCCGGTCCAGTTGCCCACCGCGGTGAGCAGAAAGCCGGCGACCACCGCCAGTGCATAGCCGAACACCATCTCGTGGCCGTGCCAGAGCACCGGCCCCAGCGCGGCGGGGGCCACCGGCACGCCGTACAGATAGGCGAGCAGCCAGAGGAACACCGCCACCACGCCGTACAGGGCGGCGCCGGCGAAGAAGGGCCGGAAGCCGAGCTGAAAGAGGGCGAAGCGGGGCGGCGGGGCGGGGTTGTCGATCTGCAGCATGGGCAAGCACCGGTTAGAGAGAGCGCATTATCGTCCAGCGGGCTGCGTCCAAGGCCCTGATCCGAGGACGGATTATGCGCGCCCCCGCGGGCGGCGCCTTGAGTGATGTCAAGCGCCGGCCGCCGTGCCTTCAGGGGCGGCGAGTTCCGGCAGGCGCAGCGACAGCAGGGCGGCGCCCAGCACCATCCCCGCGGACCACCAGAGACAGCCGGTGAGGCCCTGGGTCTGGTAGATCAGGCCCGAGAGCACGGTGCCGGCGAGACGCCCGCCGGCATTGGCCATGTAGTAGAAGCCCACGTTCATCGCCACCCGGTCGTGTTCGGAATAGGCCAGCACCAGGAAAGAATGAATGGCCGAGTTGAGCGCGAACACCACGCCGAACAGGGCCAGGCCCCCGATCAGCACCGTCTGCGCGTCCCACCCGGCCCCCAGCGCCAGCGCCATGGCGGCGGGAATCAGCGACAGCAGCAGCGCCCAACGGCGTGCCGCGGCGCCGCCCGGCTGGCGCTCGCGGGTGCGCAGCAGCTTGGGTGCCGAGGCCTGCACCATGCCGTAGCCGATCACCCACAGCGCGAGAAAGCCGCCCACCGCCCAGAAGTCCCAGCCGAGGCGGTCGTACAGATAGACCGGCAGCGCCACCACGAACCAGACGTCACGCGCGCCGAACAGCAGAAAGCGCGCCGCCGACAGCCAGTTGATGGCGGCCACCTGCGAGAACACCTGGCGGAACTTGGGCTTGGACCGCATCTGTCCGACGCCCGAGGGCAGCAGCCAGGCGGTCACCGCCAGGGTCAGGGCCAGCATGCCGGCCAGGACCGCCAGGGCGGGGCGGAAGCCGAACCATTGCAGCAGTGCCGCGCCGACGAAGAAGCCCGCCCCCTTGAGGGTGTTCTTGGAGCCGGTGAGCACCGCCACCCAGTGGAACAGGCGGTCGTCGCCGCCACTGCCGGTGATCGCCTTCACCGAGGCCTTGGCGGACATCTTGTTGAGGTCCTTGGCGATGCCGGACAGGGCCTGGGCGGTCATCACGTAGGGCACGCTCAGCCAGGCGTCCGGCACGGTGAGCATGAGCAGGGCCAGCACCTGCAGGGCCATGCCCATGTGCATGGTGCGATTCAGGCCGATGCGCGCCCCCAGCCAGCCGCCCACCAGGTTGGTCACCACGCCGAAGAACTCGTAGAAGAGGAACAGCATGGCCACCTCGAACGGCGAGTAGCCCAGCTGGTGGAAGT
>CAZVIG010000322.1:0-3227 GCA_964627395.1 uncultured Sedimenticola sp. | reverse complement strand
GGCGGGCGAAGGGCGGCGTGATCAGCATGTAGCAATAGTCGATCTTGCGTTTCAAGGCGAAGATCACCACCGAACGGATCATGCCCATCACGATCTCGTAACGTTCTCGTGATCTCACCGAACCGATGTCCCAGCGCGCCAGTTCGTCCTGAACCGCCACGCTCACCGGGGCCACCTCGATCTCTTTGGCGTTGATGATGCAGAAGCGGGAGATCTCGCCGACGCGGGCGTCCGGCGCCAGTTCTATCGGAGGTTCGATCGATTGCAGCGTCTCCACCGGGAGCTTGCGCGAGGGATGTGGCAGCACCACCCGGGTGGCCGCCACCCACTGGCCGCTGCGCTTGTCCTGCACAACGAAGTGGGCGGCCTGGTCGTCCCAGGCGTCGGTCTCGCGCTCGCGGGAGAAGGCCGCGGGGTCTTCGAAGCCCTTTTCAAGGCAGAACACCTGGTAGCGGATGCGCTGGTGGAGTTCCAGTCCGTGGGGCGTGTCGGCGAAGCAGACGCGGAACTTGTCGTCGAACATCGGACTTCCCTCCTGTGCCCTTTCCCGCAGACTGCCTGGCACTCAAGATTCCGGCCGCCCTGCCGCATGGAACAGGGAAGGGGACGCCGGTCGTGTTCCCAAGTATACACCGCCCGTCCGGGGCGCCGTGGCCCCGTGATCGTGGGCGACAGCCGACAGGAAGCGCCATGGTGGATCTAATGGAACAGTTGCAGGACCGTCGTCTGATCGACTGCGGTCTGGTGAGTCTCCGTTACTGCGAGCCCAACGAGGTGGTGATCGAGCAGGACGACCGGGACCGCTATCTCTACGCGGTGCAGTCGGGGATGGTACGCGTCTACGGCCGGGTGGAGCTGGAGGGCCGGTGCCGGGTGCGTCCCGGGCTGAGCGAGCTGGGCCCCGGCTCGGTGTTCGGCGAATTCAACCTGTTCGCCGCCACGCCGCGCAGCGCCACCGTGGTGGCGGTGGAGCCGACCACCCTGCTGCAGCTCGACGGCAGCCGCCTGGAGGCCTGTCTGCAGCGGCATCCGGAGCTGGGTTTCCGGCTGCTGCGCGGCCTCTACCAAGTGTTGGTGTCGCGTCTGCGCCAGGCGGACCGGCGCATCGAGGGGCTGTTCGCCTGGGGTCTGAAGGCCCACGGTATCGAGCAGCACCTGCGCCAGGCCTGAGCCTCAGCGCGTCGCCAGGATCGCCGCCAGCGGGGCCAGGGTGACCCGGCCCCGGAACAGCAACTCGCCGTTCTGCAACACCCCCAGACAGTGCTGGCTCACCCGGCGCGGTGGCTGGCCGTCGCTCTCGTCGCCTGGATCTCCCTGCTGCGGCCCCGCCAGCAGATGTAGGCGGTCGTTGCTGCGCAGCCGCCGCTGCAGCCGGTTGTCGATCTCGAACTGGTGCGCGGTATAGACGAAGGGCTGGGCCTCGAAGTCGTGCCCCTGGTGGCGGGCCCGCTCCAGCAGGGCGCAGGAGACCAGGGCGAGGGTGAAGGCGGGCGGGAAGCGCACCCGCTCGGCCAGTTCGTCGAAATAGTGATGCTGCGGGATGCCGGCCGCGGCGCAGAAGTTCTTGCCGTTGCTGGTCATCAGGTATTTGCGCTTGTGGAACCACCGGCCGTCCGGCGAAAGTTGCCGGTCCGGCAGCGCGGTGGGATCGAACGGCAGGCCGTGTCCCTGTGCCAGCTCGGGCGGCGCGGTGTCGAAATCGGTGCGGGACCCAGAGAGCACCAGCCCGCCTCCGGCCCGGCGGATCAGCACCCGGTTGCCGAGTCCCCCGCCGCCGGGGCGGGTGTCGCGCACCTGCACCTCCAACCGGTCTCCGGGGCGGACCGCGGCGGCGAAGCTGAAGCGCAGCCGGCTGAAGGGTGGGCCGTCCGCGGCCAGGGGGTCGGGCTCGCCGCGTGCGGCGCGGTGCTCGGCCACCGCGTGCAACGCCAGCGCCTCGAGCTGGAATCCCAGCGCGATGGGGCCGCCGAAGGGGTTGTCGGCGATGTTCTGCCAGCGTAGCGGGTCGTGAAAGGGATTGAAGTCGTCGGTGGCGTTGCGCGCCACGTCGATATGCAACTGGGTCAGTGTGGGCATGCGGCGGGCTCTCCCTGGCGTCTCACCCGAAAGGTAGCAGATCCCGCCCTGGCTCCGGATGTGCGATCATGCGCGCCCGCGACACCGTGCTACTCCCATGGCCCTGCTGACCCTGCGCGACATCCATCTCTCCTATGGCGATCCGCCGTTGCTCGAGGGGGTTTCCCTGAGCATCGAACCGGGCGAGCGTCTGTGCCTGATCGGGCGCAACGGCGAGGGCAAGTCCACCCTGCTGCGGGTGATCGCCGGCGAGCTGACGCCGGACGAGGGGCAGCGCCGGCTGCGCGACGGGGCGCGGGTGGCGCGCCTGGAACAGGAGGTGCCGGAGGGGCTGTCCGGGCGGGTCTACGACGTGGTGGCGGACGGTCTCGGCGAGGTCGCGGAGCGGGTCAAGGCCTTTCACGCGGCGGGGGCGGCGCTGGGCGAGCATCCCGACGAACAGGCGCTGGAACGGCTGGCGCGCGCCCAGCAGGCGCTGGAGCAGGCGGGTGGCTGGCATCTGGAACAGCGGGTGGCCTCGGTACTCTCGCGCATGGGGCTGGCGCCGGATGTCGATTTCGACCGCCTCTCCGGCGGCATGAAGCGGCGCGTGCTGCTGGCGCGCGCCCTGGTGGGGGAGCCGGACCTGCTGCTCCTGGACGAGCCCACCAACCATCTGGACATCGAGGCCATCGCCTGGCTGGAGGAATTCCTGCTGGGCTGGCGCGGGGCCCTGGTGTTCATCACCCACGACCGGGGCTTCCTGCGCCGCCTGGCCACCCGCATCCTGGAACTGGATCGCGGACGGCTGCGCGACTTCCCCGGCGACTACGACAACTATCTGCGGCGGCGCGAGGAGCTCGATCACGCCGAGGCGCAGGCGAACGCCCGCCTGGAGCGGCAGCTCGCCCAAGAGGAGGCCTGGATACGCCAGGGGATCAAGGCGCGCCGCACCCGCAACGAGGGCCGGGTGCGACGCCTGCAGGCCCTGCGCGAGGAGGCGAAGGCGCGACGCGGGCGCCAGGGCAGGGCGCGCCTGACGATCGAGGGGGCGGAACGCTCCGGGCGCCTGGTGTGCGAGGTGGAGCACCTGGACTACGCCTGGGAGGGGCGCCCGCTGGTGCGCGACTTCAGCACCACCATCCTGCGCGGCGACCGGGTCGGCATCATCG
>CAZVIG010000321.1:0-3235 GCA_964627395.1 uncultured Sedimenticola sp. | reverse complement strand
CCCGCAGCTTCGGTCTGCTCACCGCCATCGGCCTGCTGGCGGCCCTGGTGTTCGATCTGCTGCTGCTGCCCTCGCTGTTGATCCTGCTGTACGGGCCGCGCGGCCTGCTGGCGCGCTGGCGCGCCTGGCGCGGTGGGGCGCAGCCGCCGGCCGCGGCCTCCCCGGACGCGCGCGCGCCGGATCTCTCCTATTGGACGCCCAAGCGTCGCGTGGCCCTGCTGCGCGAGCTGCTGGAGGGGCGGCGCAGCGTGGCCGAGGCGGCCGCCGCCTACCGCCTTCCCGAGGAGGTGGTGGCGCGCTGGCTGCGTCTGGGCGAGCGTGCCCTGGAAGAGGCGATGGACGACGACTTCCAGCGCAAGCGGCGCAACATGCGGCGTCTGGTACGCCGCTACCGGCAGCTCAAGGCGGAGAACCAGCAGTTGCGCGCCCTGCAGCAGCAGCGGGGCACCTGGGAGCGGGGCGGCACCTGATCAGGGCAGCATCATGCCGCGGATGGTGAAGTAGAGGATCGCCGCCATCAGCCCCGATGCAGGCACGGTGATCAGCCAGGCGGCGACGATCTTCATCACCGCGGAGCGTTTCACCAACTGCTTGCGCACCAGCTTCTTGAGGCGCTTGCGCTCGCGTTTCTCCAGCGGCGGCGCGGCGGGCGATTGGTTTTTCAGTTCGCGCAGCATCTGGCGCTTCTCCTCCAGCGATGCGGCCTGGAAGCGCTCCAGGAAGGCCTCCACCACGGCGCGGTCCTCGCCCTGGTGATGGGCCTCGATCTCCTCGATCATGCGCGAATAGGTGGCCTTCAGGTGCTCACGCAGGAAGCCGACCCCGAACACCGCGCCCACCGCGATATGGGTGGAGGAGACCGGCAGCCCGAGCTGGCTGGCGATGATCACGGTGATCGCCGCGGCCATGGCGATGCAGAAGGCGCGGCTCTGGTCCAGATCGGTGATCTCGCTGCCCACGGTGCGGATCAGCTTGGGGCCGTACAGCGCCAGCCCGAGGGCGATGCCCAGGGCGCCGATCATCATCACCCACAGGGGGATGGGCGCCTTGCGCGCGATGTCGCCGTGGGTCAGGGCCTCGGTGATGGCGGCCAGGGGGCCCACTGCGTTGGCCACGTCGTTGGCCCCGTGGGCGAAACTGAGCAGGGCGGCGGCGAAAATCAGTGGAATGGTGAACAGGCGGTTGACCGACTGCTTGTCGTTGCTCAGTTGCCGGGTAGCGCGGGCGATCGCCGGGCGCACCAGCAGATACACCAGCACCGCCACCCCCAGGCCGACCAGCAGGGCGACGCCGAATTCCACCTTCCAGATCTTCTTCAGTCCCTTGAGCACCAGGTAGGTGGCGAAGGCCCAGGCCATGGTGGCCACCAGCAGCGGCACCATGCGCCGCGCCGCGGCCAGCATGTCGCGCCGGTAGGTGATGGTGCGTTTGATCAGATACAGGAAGATCGCCGCGATGATGCCGCCGAGCACCGGCGAGATCACCCAGGAGGCGGCGATGGCCCCCATCTTGCTCCAGTTGGCGATACCGAGGCCCCCGGCGGCGATGCCCGCCCCCAGCACCCCGCCGACGATGGAGTGGGTGGTGGAGACCGGGGCGCCCACCGCGGTAGCGATGTTGAGCCAGATGGCGCCGGCGAGCAGGGCCCCCATCATCAGCCATACGAAGGTGTCGGTATCGGCGATGAGTTGCGGGTCGATGATCCCCTTCTTGATGGTGCTCACCACGTCGCCGCCGGCGATCAACGAGCCGCTGGCCTCGAAGATGGCCGCGATCAGGATGGCCCCGCCCATGGTGAGGGCGCGCGAACCCACCGAAGGCCCGACGTTGTTGGCCACGTCGTTGGCACCGATGTTGAGCGCCATATAGCCGCCCATGATGGCGGCGATCACCAGGGTGGCGCTCGCGTTCAGGCCCTCGCCGACGAAGAAGATGATGCCGACGAGAAAGAGGATCGCCAGGCTCAGGCGGGTCAGTTCCGAGCGGGCGGGCTGGGTGGCACGCTCGATGTCCTGCAGATTTTCCAGTTTCATGGGGGCGTTCCCTGGAGGTGTCATGAAAGGGCCCGGAAGATAGCGCAAAACTGGGGCCAAGACTATATGGCGCACCCGGTGGCCGCCTTGCGCTGGATCAGAAGCCCGGGGCGCCCCGACGAGTCGAGATTCCCTGACTGGGGGTTATCACCCATGGCGGCATGTCGCGGTCTGGTCTATCCCTGTCGGTACGAAGGCGCCGCCCCGGCGCCCGCGGTGGAGGAGGAAGCGACATGTCCGATTACAGTGCCGACCTGGTGATCCACATCGACGAGGAACTGGACGACGACCAGATCCATGAGCTGGAGGCCGAATTCGCCCGTATGGAGGGCATCTACAGCGCCTGCGTCCACGAGCGGGCGCGCCATCTGATGCTGGTGGACTTCGATCCCGCCGGCCTGGAGCCCGGCCTGCTCCTGGACCGGATGCGCTCGCACGGCCTGCATGCGGAACTGGTGGGGCTCTGAGATCCCGTCCCCTTGCGGCGGCCTTGGCCGCCGCAAACCCGCGCGCTGTGCGCGTATTACTGCAAAGGGCTGTTCTGGAGGGTAAAATAACCGGTTCCATGAAAGTTGCGGACGGCCCCATGGCAGGCAGCGTTTACATCAAAACCTTCGGTTGCCAGATGAACGAGTACGACTCGCAGAAGATGCGGGACGTGCTGCGGGAGTCGCTCGGCCTGCGGGAGACCGACGATCCCGCGCAGGCCGACGTGCTGCTGCTCAACACCTGCTCGATCCGCGAGAAGGCGCAGGAGAAGGTGTTCTCCCAGCTCGGCCAGTGGCGCCCCTGGAAGGAGGCCAACCCGCGCCTGGTGATCGGCGTGGGCGGCTGCGTCGCCAGCCAGGAGGGCGCGGCGATCCGCGAGCGCGCGCCCTACGTGGACCTGGTGTTCGGCCCCCAGACCCTGCACCGCCTGCCGCAGATGATCGAGCAGGCGCGCCGCGGCGAGCCGGTGGTGGACGTCAGCTTTCCCGAGATCGAGAAGTTCGACCGCCTGCCCGAGCCGCGCGCCGAAGGCCCCACCGCCTTCGTCTCCATCATGGAAGGCTGCTCCAAGTACTGCACCTACTGTGTGGTGCCCTATACCCGCGGCACCGAGATCAGCCGCCCCTTCGACGACGTGATCGCCGAGGTGGCGCAGCTCGCCGCCCAGGGGGTGCGCGAGGTCAACCTGCTGGGGCAGAACGTCAACGCCTACC
>CAZVIG010000320.1:1493-3255 GCA_964627395.1 uncultured Sedimenticola sp. | reverse complement strand
TTCCAGCCCCACATGATGATCAGCTTGGAGTGGGCGAAGGCGTCGTCCTCGTTGCCGTCATGGATGGTGCCGAAGGTCCAGCGCGAGGAGGCCTTGGTGCCCTCGTAGGACGGCACCGACCAGCTCGAGGTGCGGCAGCCGAACATGCCCAGGAAGCGCCCCAGCAGCCCCTCGATCTGGTCCGACTTGTGCAGCACGCCGTAGGAGGCGCCAGCATAGGACTGGTCGAGCAGGGCCTGAGGGCCGTACTTCTGCTTGATCTCGATCATCCGCTCGGCGATCTCGGAGAGGGCCTCGTCCCAGCTCACCCGCTTGAACTTGCCCTCGCCCCGCTTGCCAACCCGCTTCATGGGGTACAGCAGACGTTCCGCCGAGTACAGACGCTGCCGATAGGAACGGCCGCGCAGGCAGCCGCGCAGTTGCGGCTCCTCTGGCGTGTCCTTGCCGAAGAAGCCGTCCTTCTGATAGGCGCCGTTGTCGGTGGAGATGCGCACGATCACGTCGCCCTTCTTGTGCGCCACCAGCATGTGGCGTGAACCGCAGTTGTGGGCGCAGGAGGTGACCACCGTCTCCAGCTCGTCGTCGCGGGGATAGGGCTCGTAGGCGAAGGCCTCGGCCTCCTTCATGGTGCCCAGGTCCACCAGTCCGCTGCCGCCGAGCACGGTGACACCGGCGGCACCCGCCTTGAGGAAGGCGCGCCGGCTGAGCTTCAGTTTGCGGGCGAGCGCTTCCAGCCTGTCTTCGTTGATACCCATGGTTCCACCCTTCATTGCTTGCGGTTGGAAGAGACCTGCTGCGTCGTCAGGAAACGGCGCGGCGATTCGGTCGGACGGTCCTTGGCCCAGTCCGGCACCTGCTTGGCCATGCCCGGCCAGGGGTGACGCGGATAGGGATAGGAGATGCGATACCAGGCACGGCCGCCGTGGCAGCCGAAGCAGACGTCGGCGTTCTTGGCGCCGAGCTTTTCGATGTTTTCGGCCTTCAGGAAATTGACCTTGTGCCGGTTGGTCCGGATGCTGGCATGGCAGGTCAGGCAGTTGTCGTTGAACAGCTTCGCCGACTGATACCAGCCGCCCGGAATGCCCATGTACTGCGCCGGAAACTGCCCGTGGCACATGAGACAGATCTTCGGGTCGACCATCTTGCGCTGGGTGAGCGTGGGATCGCCGGTGGCCGAGGAATCGGCCGTCTCCTCGCGCGGATCGTTGCCCTGGTGACAGGTATTGCATTTGAGATCCATCACCTGTTTGGCATAGTCGCCGAGCAGGTGGCGACGGTGGAAGGTCTCCTGCTCGCCCTGGTAGGTCGAAAGCGTCTGATACCAGGCCAGCGTCTCCGATGCCTTCACCCCGGCAGGACTCGCCTTGCGCACCCTGCGTTCCAGGATCTCCTGGTGGCAGGCGAGGCATTGTTCGTCCTTGGCCTGATCGATGGCCGGCTTGAAGTGGATGGGATCCCATTTCGCCGCCAGATAGTCCTGTTCCTCGGCGACCGCCAGGCCGCCTCCCAACAGGAGCAGGCCGGCGAGCAGTATCCTGCCGCACAGGCAGGGAGCTACCCTGTGTTTCATCGTGCTGACTCCTCGGAGACATCCCTTCCCTGGAGGAAGAAGGCACACCTCCCTGTGTGCCAAGGGGACGCGCAGATCTCAGCCCTTGGGAGGCGTCCAGGACTTGTGGCCGGACATGCCCGACATGCCACCCATGCCGCTCATGCCCTGCATCCCCGACATGCCGCCCATGCCGGACATCCCGGACATACC
>CAZVIG010000320.1:0-1393 GCA_964627395.1 uncultured Sedimenticola sp. | reverse complement strand
CCCATGCCGCTCATTCCGGACATGCCGCTCATGCCCGACTGCACCGGATAGAAGAAGATCTCCCCCGTCGGCGAGATCTTGAAATAACCGGACATGCCCGACATGCCACCCATACCGGACATACCGCTCATGCCGGACATACCGCCCATACCGGACATGCCCTGCATTCCCGACATGCCGCCCATGCCCGACATGCCCTGCATTCCGGACATACCGCCCATACCCGACATGCCCTGCATTCCGGACATACCGCCCATACCCGACATGCCCTGCATCCCGGACATGCCACCCATGCCCGACATGCCGCTCATGCCGGAAGCGGAGGCGGCGCCGGCCACCAGAGCCGCAGAAATGGCGGTTGCCAGTGCCATACGCTTCAGTTTCATCTTTGCACTCCTCTCGGTTATGAACCCGGCACGTCGCCGGGCGTTGGTACTCCTCCACCTGTGCAGGCAGAGACGCGCCCCGGCGCGCCCGCAGGGGCGCGCGGGACCCGGTTCATTGACTCGGCTTGCCCGTGTGCCAGCCCCGCAGGTCGTAGGGGGGCAACATGCCCGGATGATTGAAAGGCGTGTACCAGGCGCCCTGGTCTTCCAGAAAACGCAGGCTGGCCGGATAGGGCTTGCTGATCCCGGTGAGGGCGTGCGCATACCATTCCGGGGTCTTCTTGAAGGTCGTGATCACGGGCGCCCCGGCAGGCCTTTCCCACGGACGCACCCCGGCGATGGGGTAGGCACCGGCGGCATGAAGGCCGGCGACCAGAAGCAGGGGCAGCGACCAGCGCATCAGGTTCTCGGGCGACATCACAGCGACTCCTCCTCGGCACATGGGCTCGATGGTTCGATCCCTTTGCCGGTGGTATCGCAAGTGACGTGCCAACCCGACACCGAAGAGCGGAAAGGCCCTAACCCCGGGCCCTACGCCGCCTTCCAGCAGGGTGTCGCCCTACCACAGACCCGCCCCCTTTCTGCCAGACTGGCAGATATCGCCTGACAGATTGGCAGCATGCACTGGCCGTCCGGGACAGGCACTGAGGGCGAAGGCTGGAAAGTCGAAGGGGGATTCTTTGTGGGAGGGGCTTCAGCCCCCACATCGATGCAACACCGACCTTCCTGTCGCGGCTGAAGCCGTTCCCACAGGCGGCATGACCGGACCATCCGGGGAAACGCACCGGACATTCTCGCCACGGCGCGGCAGGTCACCTCGAAGAAGCACCTAAGCCGCCCTTCCCACGCTTGCGGCACCGTCCGCCATCCCTCCCCTCAAGTGGGAGGAGGCAAACGCCAGGGCCTGTTTCGAGTTGTCCTTCCCACAAGCGAGGCGGCGAAGATGGACCGCCTTTGTGGGAGGGGCTTCAGCCCCGACATCAGAGCAGCCCCGACCTCCCTGTCGC
>CAZVIG010000319.1:0-3259 GCA_964627395.1 uncultured Sedimenticola sp. | reverse complement strand
CGCCTGCATGTACCCCATGATCCCCATCCTCAGCTCGCTGATCATGGGCCAGGGCGACAAGATCACCCCCTTCCGCGCCTTCGAGCTGTCGCTCGCCTACACCCAGGGCATGGCCATCACCTATGGCGCCCTGGGTGCGGCCATGGCCCTGGTGGGCAAGTCGCTGGGCATCCAGTCGGCGCTCCAGACCCCCTGGGTGCTGGTGCCCTCCATCATCCTGTTCCTGGCGCTGGCGCTATCGATGTTCGGCTTCTACCAGATCCAGATCCCCAGCAGCATCCAGAGCCGCCTCAACGAAATGAGCAACCGCCAGAAGGGCGGCTCGGTGATCGGCGTGGGCCTGATGGGCGTCATCTCGGGACTCATCATCGGTCCCTGCGGCGGCCCCGTGCTGCTGGCCATGCTGGCCTTCGCCGCCTCCTCGGACAACGTGGCACACGGCTTCCTGGTGATGTGGCTGTTCGGCACCGGCATGGGCCTGCCGCTGCTGGTGATGGGCGCCGGGGGCGGCTCCCTGCTGCCCAAGGCGGGCGCCTGGATGGACACCGTGAAGGCCGCCGGCGGGGTCATCATGCTGGCCCTGGCGCTGAGCTTCCTGGAGCGTATGAGCCCCACCTATGTGCCCACCTCGCTGGTGATGCTGCTGTGGGGCACCCTGCTGGTCGTCACCGCGGTCTACATGGGCGCGCTGCGCCAGCTCCCCGAGGGCAGCAGCGGCTGGCTGCGGCTGTGGAAGGGGCTGGGGCTGGTCCTGCTGATCTACGGCGCAGCCTATATCGTCGGCGTGGCGGCGGGCGGCAAGGACACCACCCAGCCGCTGCGCGGCCTGGTCCCCGCCGGCGGCGTGGCCGGACAGGCCGGCCCGGCGCACCTGGAGTTCCGCCAGATCAAAGGCTGGGAAGGGCTGCAGCGCGAGCTGGCCGCGGCGAAGGCCGCCGGCAAGCCGGTGATGCTCGATTTCTATGCCGACTGGTGCATCTACTGCAAGACCATGGAGAAGGAGATCTTCCCCGATCCGCGGGTGATCCGCGCCCTGGAGGGCTTCGTGGTACTGCAGGCGGACATCACCCCCATGGACGACCAGGACAAGGCGTTGCTGGAACGGCTCAAGCTGCCCGCACCGCCGGCCCTGTTCTTCTGGGACCGCAACGGCCGGCTGCGCCCCGAACTGCGGCTGGTGGGTGAACCCACCATCGAGCAGCTCTTGAAGAACGCCCGGGAGGCGGCACGATGAAACCCACCCAGATCCTGATCGTGGCCGTGGCCGGCCTGCTGATCGGCGCCGGCACCGGCATCGGCATCAAGTTCTACAAGGAGCGTCACGCCATCGAGGACGCCGCCGAACAGGCGGCCCTGGAGCGACTGCCGGCCTTCGCCTACCCCGATCTGGAAGGCCGCACCCGCCGCTCCGACGAATGGCAGGGGCGCGTGCTGGTGCTCAACTTCTGGGCCTCCTGGTGCCCGCCCTGCCGCGAGGAAACACCCCTGTTCGTGGCCTTGCAGGAGGAATACGCCAAGCAGAACGTACGCTTCGTCGGTATCGCCATCGACGACGCCGAGCCGGTGCGCGACTTCGTGGACACCTATGGGGTGGAATATCCGATACTGTTGGGCGACATGGACGCCATCACCCTGTCGCGGCGCCTCGGCAACCGCTTCGAGGGGCTGCCCTTCACCGTGGTGGTCGCGCCGGACGGTCGCATCGTGAGCCGCTTCCAGGGCGGCGTCTCGCGCCAGCAGCTCGAACCGGTGCTGCAGCGCACCATCGAGCAGTACCGGCGCAGCTTCGAGTCGCCCGAGCGCATTTGAGGCACACCCTCGAGCGGCTGGACATCACCGGCGATGTGCCCCAGAATTGCGCGCAGATCGACGCCTTTTCGATACAGATAACGACACATGTCCCCAGCGAGGCGGAGCGACTGATGGCGAACATCCTGGTCCTGAACGGACCCAATCTGAACCTGCTGGGGACCCGCGAGCCGGACACCTACGGGCACCAGACCCTGGACGACATCGCGCAGCGCCTGCGGGCGCTGGCCGAGGGCCATGAGCTGGCGTTCTTCCAGTCCAATCACGAGGGCGCACTGATCGACCGCATTCACCAGGCCGGCGGGGAAGGCGTGGATTTCATCCTCATCAACCCGGCGGCCTTCACCCACACCAGCATCGCCCTGCGCGACGCCCTGCTCGGCGTGGCCATCCCGTTCATCGAGATCCATCTCTCGAACGTGCATGCCCGCGAGCCCTTCCGCCACCGCTCCTTCCTCTCGGACATCGCGGTGGGCGTGATCGCCGGGCTGGGCGCCCAGGGATACGAGCTGGCGCTCGCCGCCGCCCTGGCGCGCGTCGGGCAATCGACAACGACCGATTAAGGAAACCCGGATGGACATTCGCAAAGTCAAGAAGCTGATCGAACTCCTCGAAGAATCCGACGTGGCGGAGATCGAGATCCACGAGGGCGAGGAATCGGTGCGCATCAGCCGCATCAGCAGCACTGCGCCGATGATGATGGCCCAGGCCCCGGTCGCCGCGCCGGCACCCGCCCCGGCGGCGCCCGCTGCACCGGCCACCGAGGAGGCCCCGGCCGAAGAACAGGAGCCGGAGGGTCACATCATCCGCTCGCCCATGGTGGGCACCTTCTACCGCGCCCCCTCCCCCACCTCCAAGCCGTTCGTGGAGGAGGGCTCCAAGGTGTCGGTGGGCGACACCCTGTGCATCATCGAGGCGATGAAGATCCTCAACCAGATCGAGTCGGACGTCTCCGGCACGGTGCTCAAGATCCTGGTGGAGAACGGGCAGCCGGTGGAGTACAACCAGCCGCTGTTCGTGATCGGCTGAGGCGCACGACCATGCTGGAAAAAGTC
Source organism: uncultured Sedimenticola sp. (assembly GCA_964627395.1). GTDB lineage: Bacteria > Pseudomonadota > Gammaproteobacteria > Chromatiales > Chromatiaceae > MONJU. Next base: position 395 of record CAZVIG010000319.1, on the reverse strand, counting down.
GTCATAGCCAACCGCGGCGAGATCGCCCTGCGCATCCTGCGCGCCTGTCGCGAGCTGGGCATCGCCACCGTGGCGGTCCATTCCGAGGCCGACCGCGACCTCAAGCACGTGCGCCTGGCCGACGAGTCGGTGTGCATCGGTCCCGCCGCCTCCAGCGAGAGCTATCTCAACGTGCCGGCCATCATCAGCGCCGCCGAGGTGTGCGACGCCACCGCCATCCACCCCGGCTACGGCTTCCTCTCCGAGAACGCCGATTTCGCCGAGCGGGTGGAGAGTTCCGGCTTCCGCTTCATCGGCCCGCGTCCCGAGACCATCCGCCTGATGGGCGACAAGATCACCGCCATCGAGGCGATGAAGGAGGCCGGGGTCCCCACGGTGCCCGGCTCCGACGGCCC
>CAZVIG010000318.1:0-3260 GCA_964627395.1 uncultured Sedimenticola sp. | reverse complement strand
GTACAGCAGCAGGCCCTGGTTGCCGGTGTCGACCAGCGAGTGGATGCCCTCCGACAGCATGGCGGAGCTGCCGGTGATGCCGGCGGCGATGAACTTGGTGACGGCGATGGCGGTGTTGCCCGCCAGCGCGGCAAGAATGACCTTGGTGCTGGATCCGGCCATGGAGAAGCATCCCTGAACGAAAAGATGGCCGGATTTTAGCCCGGATATTTCACCAGCCGCACGACACCTTTTGCCGCAATGGGTCGTCATGTGCTGGAAAAACCCCAGAGATGCGTTACCGATCGGTCAATGACGCCTCGTGTTCGGTGTCGTGCTATCCCGATTCCAGCGGTTTCTCGCTCGCTGTGGCTTGGTTTTCGCTCAAGCGATAGCAACCGCTATCACTTTCGCTCCAAACCGGCGCCACAGCGGCTGCGAAATCCGCTGGCTCTCGGGATACTGGTCAAATATCCGGGCTAGCGCACGATGCCGGTAAGCATCTCCTCGGCGATCCAGCTCTGCAGCAGGGTGGCGGCGCGTTCGGGTACCTCGTCCTCGGGGTGGAACGCCAGCAGGCATTCGCACAGGGTGCCGAAGTCATAACCGGACAGGGCGGCCTCCAGGGCTGCGGCCTCTGCGGGAACCAGGGCGCGGTAGCGGCTCACCAGGGCCTTGCGCCAGATCAGCCAGGTGCCGCGTTCCCGTTCCGGCGCGGGCGGGGTCTCGCCGCGCGACAGGGCGCGCCAGATGGGAAAGCTGTTCCACTCGTTGTTCAGCATCACCAGCGAGGCGTGGAAGCGCATCCGCATGCCGGGCCAGGCCTCCGGCGGGACGCCGGCGAGCACGGCCGGATCCAGCGGCGGGCTGTCGGCGGCGTCGAAGCTGTGGTTGAAGGCGCGCTCGATGCGCTCCAGCTCCTGCACCACCGGCAGGGCGCGGAACGCGGGCAGGGTGCGCAGCAGTTCCGGCATGTGTCGGCCGTAGTCACGCAGGCTGAAGACATCGGACGGGTAGCGGTCGATGTAGGCGTCGGTCAGTTGCTCGAACAGCGCGTCGCCGAGGTAGGCATGCAGTTGCTCGTAGTCGGTCTCCAGCGCCTCCTTCAGGCGCAGGCGGTAGCCGCTGGCATAGACATGCAGGCGCTGTTCGGCCGTGGCCTCGGCGGTGTCCTCGATGGCCGTGGCGATGTCGGTCTCCCGCCCCAGCAGGTGCCCCAGGAAGGCCTGCTGAAGGCTGCGTAGCTCGTCCATCAGGCCGCCCCCTGCACCAGGCGTTCCGGCAGCGTGTCGGCCGGCAGCACCCGGGCGGCGATCCGCTCGGCGATGCGCAGCTCCTCGCGCAGCTCGGGAAAGGGCGGGATGTCGTCGTCGCGCTCGATCATGGTGCTGACCGGGCCGAAGTGGCGCAGCGCCGCCTCGTACAGCGCCCACACCGGGTCGCACACCGGGTGGTCATGGGTGTCCACGATCAGGGGGCCGCTATGGCTGTGGCCGGCGAGATGGAACTGCATCACCCGCTCGGGCGAGATCCCCAGGATGTAGTCCATGGGATCGAAGTGGTGGTTGTGGGCGCTGACGAAGATGTTGTTGATGTCCAGCAGGATCAGACAGTCGGCGCGGCGCGCGATCTCGTCGAGGAATTCCCACTCGCTCATCTCCGAGGCGTGGTAGGTGACATAGCTGGACAGGTTCTCTATCAGAATCTGTCGCCCCAGGCGGTCCTGCACCTGGCGGATGCGACCGGCGACGTGATCGACCACCGTCTCGTTGTAGGGCAGCGGCAGCAGGTCGTGGCTGTTGGTGTGGTCCACCCGCGTCCAGCACAGGTGGTCGGAGATCCATTCCGGCTGGGCGCGTTCGGCCAGTGCGGCGAGGGCGTCCAGATAGTCCTCGTCCAGCGGGTCGGTGCTGCCGATCGACAGCGACACCCCGTGCATCACCACCGGGTAGTCGGCGCGGATGCGGTCCAGGTGGGCCAGCGGCTTGCCGCCGGGCACCATGTAGTTTTCGGACAGGATCTCGAACCAGTCGATATCCGGGCGGTGTTCCTCGATGTACGGGTAGTGGTCGGGGCGCAGGCCCAGTCCAAAACCCAGAAAGGGACGGGTCATGGCGTGTGCTCCAGGGCGGCCGCCGCCTCATGGCGACGGCCGCCGGGGTCAGTCGTCCTTCACCGTGCCGCCGATCGCCTCGCAGGCATGGCGCGACATGGCCACGAAGCCCTGTCCCTTGCACGAGGCCTTGCCCTTGCAGGCATTGGTGGCGCTCTTGCAGTCGTTATGGCCCTTGCACTTGTTGACGCCGTAACAATGGACCTTGCCGCTCTCGCCGGCCATCGCCGTGGCGCTCACGCCGGTCATCCCGGCGGCCGCCACGGCCAGGGCCGCACCCAGGCCGAGCGTGGCCTTTCTTCTGGATACCTTCATCTCCTCTCCTCCTTACGCTGGAACACCGGCAGGCTCAGGAACCGATGGTTCCGCCCACCTCGTTACAGGCATGCTCCGACATGTTGACGAAGCCCTGCCCCTTGCACGACGCCATGCCCTTGCAGGCATTACCGGCCGTCTTGCAGTCGTTGTAGCCCTTGCACTTATTGACGCCGTAACAGTGCACCGTCTTCTCGGCCGAGGCCATGTTGCTGCTCTGGGTGGCCGTGCTGCCGCAACCGGCGAGCATGCCGGCGGCGGCCATCGCCAGGGCGATCCCGGCGGTCTTCTTGGCTGGATTCATGTTCTCCTCCTCGGGTGATGCCAACATCGGTTGGCGGGGGTGTGACCGGGAAGGTGGGGCAATCATTGCAGCGGTGAGCGCGGTCGCTCGGCTGTCGCTTCCCAGCTTGCGGCACCGATGTCCGGGGAAACGTCGTCCCTCCCTCCGCTTGCGGGGGAGGCCAGGATGGAAAGGGATTGCCGCCAGAAGCTGTTCCGACAGCGGTCCTTCCCGGCATCCGCTCCGTGCCGCCAATGTGGGCGGTTGGGGGTGTCCGAGGCCATCGCGGTTGAGATGGGAGGGCGGATGGGCAGTGAGCAGATGCGGTTGGAAAGTGATCATGAGACCACGCCTTGTGGTCTGGAAAACAGAGCGTGACGGGTCACGGCATGCGGCCTAGATTGAGTGTTAGTACACACGTAATAACAGGTCGAATGCCATGCTGAAGGTCAAGGTGACGCAAATCGGCAATTCCGCGGGCGTGGTGTTGCCCAAGGAGGTTTTGAAGAAACTCAATGTCTCGCGGGGAGACGAGCTTTACCTGGTGGAGACGCCGGAAGGGCTGATGCT
>CAZVIG010000317.1:0-3264 GCA_964627395.1 uncultured Sedimenticola sp. | reverse complement strand
AGACGCCATCGCCGCCGCGTTCGAAATCCAGCCACAGGAAAGGCACGTCGGGATAACGCGCCATCAGCAGGTCGGCGCTGGCGCCCACCTCGCATACCAGTATACCACCGGGCTCCAGGTGCTCCGGCGCCTGCGCCAGGATGCGCGCCACCACGTCCATGCCGTCCTCGCCCGCCTCCAGGGCGAGCCGCGGTTCGTGCTGATACTCCGGCGGGAGCTGCGCCATCTCCGCCTGACTGACATAAGGCGGGTTGCTCACCACCAGGTCGTAGCGCTCGCCCTCCAAGTGGTCGAAGACGTCGGACTGGACCGCCCGCACCCGGTCCTCCAGGCCATGCCGCTCGATGTTGCGCTGCGCCACCTCCAGCGCCGCCGGCGAGATGTCCGCCAGATCCACCAGGGCGTCGGGGAAGGCATGCGCGCAGGCGATGCCGATGCAGCCGCTGCCGCAGCAAAGGTCCAACACCGCGCGCACGGGCCGGTCGCCCAGCCAGGGCTCGAAACCCTTTTCGATCAGTTCCGCGATGGGCGAGCGGGGGATCAGCACGTTCTCGTCCACCTCGAACTCCAGCCCCGCGAACCAGGCGCGCCCCGTGACATAGGGCAGCGGCACCCGGTCCTCCACCCGGCGGCGCAGGCGGCGCGCCAGCTCCGCCGCCTCGGCGCGCGTGACGCGCGCATCGAGAAAGGACTCCGGCAGCGAATGGTCCAGATGCAGGGTCGCCAGCACCAGCTCCAGGGCCTCGTCGAAGGCGTTGTCGGTGCCGTGGCCGAAGAACAGGCCGCGCGCCCGGAACACGCTGGCGCTCCAGCGCACCCAGTCGCGCAGGCTGTGCAGTTCGTCGCCCGGAATCTCCAGTATGCCCAAGGCCTCCCCCTCAAGTTTCGTCGTCGGCAGCCGAAAAGGACCCCGATCCGATCCACAGGCTCGACGGGGCAGACCGTGATTCTACGCGCAATTCTAAAGTCCGCCGAACCGGCACCCTCGGTAACCGCGGAGACTATCGCCGGGCTGCAGCCCTTCGCGCGGCTGCAGCCGCAGATGCTGGAGACCATCGCCGAACACAGCCGTCTGGTCGAACGGCCCGCCGGGTCCTGGACGCCGGACAGTGGCGAGGGCGACGCGCGCTGGTATCTGCTGCGCGGCGAACTGGCCATCGAACGCGACGGCCGGCTGCGCTACCGACTGCGCGCCGAGGACCCGGCTGCCGCCTTTCCCCTGCCCCTGGCCCCCGGCGACGCCTACCGCCTGCACGAACCGGGCCGGCTGCTGCAGGTCCCGGCGCGCTACCTCAATCTCGTGCAGGCGCAGCGCGGCGAGGATGACACGGCCATCCAGTTGCACGAGGACGACGACGAGGCGGCGCTCTACATCCGCTTCCGCGAGGAGCTGGCACAGGGCCAGTTCGCCCTGCCCGCGATGCCCGACCTGGCGATCCGCATCGGCAAGGCACTGGACGATCCGCATACCGTCAACGAGGACATCGCCCGCCTGATCCAGCTCGACCCGGCCCTCAGCGCGCGCGTGATGCGGGTGGTCAACAGCGCCGCCTTCGCCGGCGGCGTGCCCGCCGGCACGCTGCATCAGGCGGTGAGCCGGCTGGGCCGCCAGCAGGTACGCAATCTGGTCTTCAGCTGCATCATCAAGGACCTGTTCCGCACCGGCTCGCCGGTGCTGCGGGCACGCCTGGACGCCCTTTGGGAGCACAGCCGCCGGGTCGCCGCGATCAGCGCCCTGCTGGCGCGCTTCACGCCCGGACTGGATGCCGACCGGGGTCTGCTGGCGGGGCTGGTGCACGACATCGGCGCCATCCCGCTGCTGCATGCGGCGCGCGACATGCCGGAGCTGATCGCCGCCCCGGCGGTGCTCGACCGGCTGGTGACGGAGATGAAGGGCGAGATCGGACGCATGACCCTGCGCCACTGGCGCTTCGACGACGAACTGGCGGAGCTGGCCCACCAGGCCGAACACTGGCACCGCCTCGGGAGCTGCGTGCCCGACTATCTGGACGTGGTGCTGGTGGCGCAACTGCATGCCGAGGTGGGCCGGGGCACCGGCACCCGCCTGCCGGCCATCGACGCCATCCCCGCCTTCCGCAAGCTGGCGCTGGGGCGGCTCACCCCGCGTGCATCCATCGCGGTGCTCGAGGAGTCCGCCCGCGAGATCGCCGAGATCGAGGAACTGCTGGACTGAGCTCTGGGCACGCAACAAAGCGGGCCGCCGACCGGTTATAGTGGCAGAAACGCCTCGCACGGCCGGCCCATGCGCACCCTCAAGACCCAGATCATCCTGGCCCTCGGCCTGCTCACCGCCCTTCTGGCGGTCGCGGTGCTGTACGCCCTGCAGGTGGTGGAGCAGCAACGCCAGGACGACCTGCTGCTGCGCCTCGGCGGCGAGCTGCGGGTGTTGCAGCAGGGCATGGGCATGCAGGCCATGCACTACAAGCAGAACGCGCCGCGCGATTATCCCACCTACTACCGCGACATTCGTCTCTACTACCAGGATCTGGAGCATGCGCGGCGGCGTCTGGGCACTCTGTTGCGCGCCTTCGCCGAGGGCCATCTGCCGCCCGAACTCCAGTCGCATCACGCCTCGGCCGACTTCGAGCTGCCCCCCGCCACCGCGCGCCTGGCGCGCGAGCTGTACCGCGACTGGCAGGCCTTCGACGCCACCCTGACGGAGAAACTGGGCGATCCGAAGGAGCCGCGTGTGGGATGGGCCTCGGAAGGGGTGCTGGAACGCCATCAGGCGCTCAGCGATCAGGTGGCGGCCTTTCTGGAATCCCTGGAACACGAACTGGAGGCGCACACCGAACGGGCCCTGCTGACCGGCAAGGCGATGCTGCTCGCCGGGCTGGGGCTGATGCTGGCGGTGCTGGCCTGGTTCTACACCCGGGTGCTGTCGCCGCTGCAGCTCGCGGTGCGCGGCTTCCGACGGGTTGCCGCCGGAGACTTCTCGCACCGGGTGCCGGTACCCGGCGACAACGAGATCGGCTGGCTGGTCGCCACCCTGAACCTGGCCACCGGCCGGCTGGACGCGCTGCTGCACATCCTGACCCGGTTGCAGCGCACCAGCGGCCTGGACGACGCCCTGGCCACGCTGGCAGAGGCCTTGCCGGGCCTGGTGCCGGTGGACTGGGTGGGCATGCTGGTGCTGGCGCCGGACGGCCGCATGCGCTTCGAGCTTGCCTACGACGACGGCCGCGGGATCGGGCCGGTGCAGCAGGACTTCACCCTTGCCGGCACCCTGCTGCAGGAATGTCT
>CAZVIG010000316.1:0-3271 GCA_964627395.1 uncultured Sedimenticola sp. | reverse complement strand
CGTTCATCAGCACCGAGGAGGGATAGGCCGCCTTGCCGCCGGGCACGTACAGCCCCACCCGGTCCAGCGGCGTGACCTTCTGCCCCAGCAGGGTGCCGTCCGGCTCGGTGTACTCCCAGCCGGCCATCTTCTGGTGCTCGGCATAGGCTCGCACCCGGTCGGCGGCATGTTTGAGCGCCTGCTGCTGATCGGCGGGGATGGCGTTCCAAGCCTGTTCCAGGCGCGCCAGGGGCACCTCCAGGTCGGCGGCAGCGGCCGCCTGCCAGCCGTCGAAGCGGTTGGTGTACTCGATCAGTGCCGCGTCGCCGCGCGCGCGGATCTCGGCGATCACCTCCTGCACCACCTGGTTGACCCCGGCGTCGGAGACCGAATCCCAGGCGAGCAGCGCATCGAGCTGCTGCATGAAGTCCGCATCGGAGGTGTCGAGTTTGCGTATCTCGGCCATCGGCTTTTGCCTCAGTTCAATTCGGTTTCACCAGCAAGACCAGAAAGCACACAAGGTCGTTACGCTCGGCAGGCCACACCCCTGTCTGCCGTGGGCCTCTTCGGAGACTGCATGGCCTGCCCTTCCGTCCCAACATCTTTGCGTCCTTTACGGTCAGTCTCCCTCCACCGCCGCGCGCAGCCGCGCCACCAGCGCCGAGCAGTCGGCGTGCTTCATCTTCCAGGAGGCCTTGTTGACCACCAGGCGGGAGCTGATGTCGTGCATGAACTCCAGCGGCACCAGGCCGTTGGCCTTCAGGGTGTTGCCCGACTCCACCAGGTCCACGATCAGGTCCGCCAGGCCCACGATGGGCGCCAGCTCCATGGAGCCGTAGAGCTTGATGGTCTCCACCTGCTGGCCACGCGCGCCGAAGAAGTCGCGCGCCGCGCGCACGTACTTGGTGGCCACGCGCAGGCGGCGCCGCTCCAGGTCGGTGCCGGGGAAGCCGGCGACCCACATCTGGCAGCGCGCGATCCCCAGATCCAGCGGCTCGTACAGCCCCTCGCCGCCGTGCTCCATGAGCACGTCCTTGCCGGTCACGCCGAAGTCCGCCGCGCCCCACTGTACATAGGTGGGCACGTCGGTGGCGCGGATCAGCACCAGCTTCACGTTCTCGTGGTTGGTGTCGAGGATCAGCTTGCGGGTCTTGTCCGCGTCCTCGGCCGGCTCGATGCCGGCGCGCGCCAGCAGCGGCAGGGTGTCGCGGAAGATGCGGCCCTTGGATAGGGCGATGGTGACGGGCTGGGAGAATGGCATGGCGATCACCCCGGCACGCGGCGGATGTCCGCACCCAGGCCGCGCAGCTTTTCCTCGATGTTCTGGTAGCCGCGATCCACGTGGTAGATGCGGTCCACCACCGTCTCGCCCTCGGCCACCACCCCGGCCAGCACCAGGCTGGCGGAGGCGCGCAGGTCGGTGGCCATCACCGGCGCGCCGGTGAGCCGCTCCACCCCGCTGCAGATGGCGGTGTTGCCCTCCAGCTTGATGCGCGCACCCATGCGCTGCAGCTCCAGGACGTGCATGAAGCGGTTTTCGAACACCGTCTCGGTGATGGTCCCCACCCCCTCGGCGACCGCGTTGAGGGCGGTGAACTGCGCCTGCATGTCGGTGGGGAAGGCGGGGTAAGGGGCGGTGTGAATGTCCACCGCGCGCGGCCGCTCGCCCTGCATGTCCAGCTCGATCCAGTCCTCGCCGAGGGTGATCTTCGCCCCCGCCTCGCGCAGCTTGGCGAGCACCGCGTCCAGCAGCGCGGGATCGGTGTCGCGGGCGCGCACCCGGCCGCGGCTCATGGCGCCGGCCACCAGAAAGGTGCCGGTCTCGATGCGGTCGGGCAGCACGTCGTAGGCCACCCCCTGCAGGCGCTCCACCCCCTCGATCTCGATGGTGGAGGTGCCGGCGCCGCGGATGCGCGCGCCCATGGCGTTGAGACAGTTGGCCAGATCGGTCACCTCGGGCTCGCGCGCGGCGTTCTCGATCACGGTCACCCCGTCGGCCAGGGTGGCGGCCATCATCAGGTTCTCGGTGCCGGTGACGGTGACGATGTCCATCACCAGGCGCGCGCCGCGCAAGCGCGGGGCGCGCGCCCGGATGTAGCCGCTCTCCACCTGGATCTCGGCGCCCATCGCCTCCAGGCCGCGGATGTGCAGGTCCACCGGGCGCGAGCCGATGGCGCAGCCGCCGGGCAGGGAGACGTCGGCGCGCCCGCAGCGCGCCAGCAGCGGCCCCAGCACCAGGATGGAGGCGCGCATGGTCTTGACCAGATCGTAGGGCGCCACCGGGTTGGCGATCTCGCTGGCGTCCGCCTCGATGCGCATCTTCTCGTCCACCAGCAGGCGTACCCCCATCTGCGCCAGCAGTTCCATGGTGGTGGTGATGTCGTGCAGGTGCGGGATGTTGCCCACGGTGGTGGGCGTCTCCGCCAGCAGAGTGGCGGCCAGGATCGGCAGGGCGGCGTTCTTGGCGCCGGAGATGCGCACCTCACCCGAGAGGGTGGAACCGCCATTGATGATCAGTTTGTCCACGCGATGGGCCTCTTCGCGGCGATCCGGCGGACAGGCCGCCCTGTGAAAAGGGGGCAATGATAACGGAAACCGACGGGGAGGAATCAATCCAGCCCCAGCAGACCCCGTGCATTGGACAGCTCCGCCAGCTCCAGCAGGTTGCCGGGCACCGCCTCCAGGCGCAGCTCGTGGGCACAGGCGGAGGCCCGTTCCAACGCCGCCAAAAGCAGCGCCAGGCCGGCGCTGTTGGCGCGCGCCGCGCCTGGTGCTCTCGCTCGACGGCGTGGCGCCTCGGCGATGCGCGGCGCCAGCGCCTGCCACAGCGGGGGTACCGTCTGGAAGTCCAGCTCGCCCTCGATGCGCAGGCGCCCGGCGCCGGCCTCCTGCAGCCTCGCCTGCCCCATCAGGCCGCCTCTTTCGGCCTGTCGGACTTGGCGTTCTTCTCCGCCAGGCTGCTGATCAGGTGCTCGATCCCCTCGTGCATGCGCCGCCGCGGGTCGCTGGCGTGCATGGCCCCCTCGCGGATCAGGCGCGCGAAGCTGCTGCGGTAGTTGGTGACCAGGCTGACTCCGTCGATGACCACGTCATAGACCAGCCATTCGCCGCGCTTGGCGTCCCACTTCAGGCGGTAGTCGATCGGAATGGGCGGCCCGCCGGACTCGCGCACCCGGGTCTGCACCACCACCTTGGTGGCGTCCTTGCGGTAGCGCGTGGGCGGGTATTCGATGGGCTGGCCGGTGTAGCCGAGCAGGGCGGTGGCGTAGGTGCGCACCAGCATCTCGCGGAA
>CAZVIG010000315.1:1133-3279 GCA_964627395.1 uncultured Sedimenticola sp. | reverse complement strand
GGGGGAGGGGCGGCGTTTCCCCGGACAGTAATGCCGCGGGTGGGGAGAGGAACGAGGTTTTCCCGGACAGCAATGCCGCAGGCGGGGGCAGGAACCGTATGGGTGCCGGCATGAAGTCGGAGCCGGATGCGGCCGACCGGGCCCTGATCGAGCGCTTCGCCGACGCCCTGTGGCTGGAACGGGGGCTTTCCACACACACCCTGGCCGCCTACCAGTCCGATCTGCGGCATCTGGCCCGCTGGCTGCCGCGGGGGCTGCTGGCGGCGGACCGTTCCGATCTCCAGGACTATCTGGCCGCTCTGGTGACCGGCGCCGGGGCGCGCCCGCGCACCAGTGCACGGCGTCTCTCCAGCCTGCGTCAGTTCTACCGCTGGGCGGTGCGCGAGCATCTGCTCGAGGAGGACCCCAGCGCCCTGATCGAGGCACCCCGCCTGGGTCGGCCGCTGCCCGCCAGCCTCACCGAGGGCGAGGTGGAGGCGCTGCTGGCGGCGGCGGACATCGCCACCCCCGAGGGGCTGCGTGACCGCTGCATGCTGGAGGTGCTGTACGCCACCGGCCTGCGGGTGAGCGAGCTGGTGGGGCTGCGCGGCGACCAGGTGGGGCTGGCGCAGGGGGTGGTGCGGGTGCTGGGCAAGGGGAGCAAGGAGCGGCTGGTGCCCTTAGGCGACGAGGCGCTGGACTGGCTGCAGCGTTTTCTGCGCGAGGGCCGTCCGGCATTGCTCGGAGAGCGGCGCTGCGAGGCCCTGTTTCCCACCCGCCGGGGTGCCGGCATGACCCGCCAGGCCTTCTGGTATCGCGTGCGCAAATATGCGCGCGCCGCCGGCATCCGGGGGCATGTCTCGCCGCACACCCTGCGCCATGCCTTCGCCACCCATCTGCTCAATCACGGCGCCGACCTGCGGGTGGTGCAGCTCCTGCTGGGACACAGCTCCCTCTCCACCACCCAGATCTATACCCATGTGGCGCGCGAGCGGCTGCGCGCCCTTCATGAGCGGCACCACCCGCGCGGTTGAGCCCGACGAGGGGCGGGAATCGGCGGGACGAACGGCCCTTGCGGCGGGCCGCCCTGTGATAGCCTTTACCGATTGTATGGCGCAGGGAGCGTAACGACGATGAACAGGCCCCTTTCCTGGCTGGCGGCGATCCTGGCCGCTCTCCTTCTGACGGGTACGGCACAGGCCGCCGACGACGACGGCATCGAGCGGGTGCGCAATTCGCTGAAGATGCTGCTGCCCCACCTCCAGGTGGACGGCATCCGGCGCAGCCCGATCGACGGCCTCTACGAGGTGACCTTCGGCAATCACATCATCTATGTCACCGGCGACGGCAAGTATCTGGTGCAGGGGCGGATCACCGACCTGGAGACGCGCGAGCCCATCACCGAGCGGCGCGAACAGGCCCTCAAGAAAGCGATGCTCGACCGCCTCGACGAGAAGGACATGATCGTCTACGGCGACAAGGATCTGCCCTACACGGTGACCGTGTTCACCGACATCGACTGCGCCTACTGCCGCCGTCTGCACCGCGAGATCGCCGACTACAACGAGGCCGGCATCCGCATCCGCTATCTGGCCTATCCCCGTGCCGGGCCCGGCAGCCTGTCGGAGAAGAAGGCCGAGGCGGTGTGGTGCGCCGAAGACCGGCGCAAGGCGCTCACCCTCGCCAAGGAGGGCCGCAAGATCCCCTTCAAGGCCTGCGACAACCCGGTGCGGGCCCAGTACCAGCTGGGACGGGATTTCGGTATCGCCGGCACCCCCGCCCTGGTGCTCGACGATGGCGAGGTGATCCCCGGCTATGTCCCGCCGCGCCGCCTGCGCGCCGCCCTGGACCAGCGCAAGGCCGAGACCGCCCGGAACTGAGCCCGTGGCGGTGCATGCCATCGACTGCCAGCATCGCACCCATGTGGGGCTGGTGCGTCCACACAACGAGGACTATCTGGCCTGTTTCCCCGACCTGGGGGTGATGGTGCTGGGCGATGGCATGGGCGGCCACCGCGCCGGCGAGGTCGCGGCGCGGGTGGCGGTGGAGGCGGCGGCCGAGGCGCTGCTGCCGGCCCAGGAGGAGGACGCCGCCGACGACCAGGACAGCCTGCTGCGGGCGGGGCGTCCCGCGGGGCGAGTCGGTGCTGCAACGGAAACAGGCGGAG
>CAZVIG010000315.1:0-1123 GCA_964627395.1 uncultured Sedimenticola sp. | reverse complement strand
CGACCTGGAGAGCCTGCTGCGGGTGGGGCGTGCCGCGGAGAGCGCCAACCGGGCGGTGTTCGCCGCGGTGGAGCGCGACCCGGCGCTGGCGGGCATGGGCACCACCCTGGTGGCGGCGATGTTCCGCGAGGGGCGCATCTACTATTCGCACGTCGGCGATTCGCGTCTCTACCGCCTGCGCGACGGCACCCTGCGCTGCCTCACCCGCGACCACTCGCTGATGCAGGAGGTGCTGGACACCGGCCTGTTCGACACCCGCGACGAGGTCCAGGCGGCGGGCATCGGCGACAACATCCTCACCCGCTGTATCGGCCTGGATCCCGAGGTGGAGGTGGACGTGGGGGACGCCGAGCTGCGTGCCGGGGATCTCTACCTGGCCTGCAGCGATGGTCTCTGCGGCAAGGTGAGCGACGACGCCCTGTGTCAGGTGATGACCGAGGTGCCGGAGCTGCCTGAGATGGCCGACGCGCTGCTCGAGGCGGCGCTGCAGGCGGGCGGGCGCGACAACATCAGCCTGATCCTGGCCCGCCCGCGGCTATAAGCAGCGGTCAGCGTTCCAACAGCTTCAGCTTGTCCGGCTTGCCGTTCCACTCGTCGGCATCGGGCAGCGGATCCTTCTTTTCGGAGATCACCGGCCATTCCGCCGACAGTTCCGCGTTCAGCTCCAGGAAGATCTCCTGGTCCGGCGGCAGGTCGTCCTCCGAGACGATGGCCTCGGCGGGGCATTCCGGCTCGCACAGGGCGCAGTCGATGCACTCGTCCGGGTCGATGACCAGGAAGTTGGGCCCCTCGTGGAAGCAGTCCACCGGGCAGACTTCCACGCAGTCGGTGTACTTGCACTTGATGCAGTTCTCGATGACGACATAGGTCATGGCGGCAGGTCTCCCTTGTTGGTGCGGCCTCTGACGCAGATGGTGCCGCCACCAGCTTACCTCAAGGGTGGGCGCGTGATTTGATGCGGGACAAGCTCAGTGCGCTTTTTCGTCGTCGAGCGCCTGCCGCAGCCGGTACAGGGCGTCCAGCGCCTGGCGGGGGCTGAGTTCGTCGGGGTCGATCTCGCGCAGCAGGGCCAGCGCCGGCGGCTCCGCTGGCGTCGCCGGTTCCGGGTCGAACAGCGAGAGCT
>CAZVIG010000314.1:0-3280 GCA_964627395.1 uncultured Sedimenticola sp. | reverse complement strand
GTCCAGGCGCGCCTGGACGGGGAGCTGCTGCAGGACTATCCGGTGAGCGACATGATCTTCCTTCCGCGCGAGATCCTGTACCGCATCGCGGGCGAGGTGCGGCTGTATCCCGGCGACGTGATCGCCTGCGGCACCTCGGTGGGCGCCGCGGTGATGCAGCCGGGCCAGACCATCGAGGTGGAGATCCCCGGCATCGGCACCCTGGCGAACCGCTTCGCCGGCTGAGCTACCAGGGTCGTTCCACCCCCACCCGCTGCATGATCTCGATCGCCAGCTCCTCGATGGACAGGTTGGTGCTGTCGACGAAAGGAATGTTTTCCTTGCGGAACAGATCCTCCGCGGCGGTGATCTCGCGCCGGCACTGCGCCAGGCTGGCATAGGAGGAACCGGGGCGTCGCTCCTCGCGGATCTGGTGCAGCCGCTCCGGGGAGATGCTCAGACCGAACAGCCGCGCACGATGCGGCTGCAGCGGTGCGGGCACCCGGCCCAGCAGGAAGTCGTCCTCGGTGAGCGGGAAATTGGCCGCCTTCACCTTGTACTGCATCGCCAGATACAGGCAGGTGGGCGTCTTGCCGCTGCGCGACACGCCGATCAGGATCAGGTCCGCTTCCTCCAGCCCCTTGATGCGTACCCCGTCGTCGAAGGCCAGGGCGAAGTTCACCGCCTCCACGCGCTCGTCGTAGTCGCGGAAGTCCACGATGCCGTGCGCACGTCCCAGATGCTCGGTGGCGGGGGTGTGCAGGGCGTGGCTCAGCGCCGGCAGAAAAACGTCGAAGATGTCGAACACCCGCCCCTGAGAGCGCTTCAGGCGCGCGCGCAGGTCCTCGTCCACCAGGCTGGAATAGACCAGCGGCGGCGTGCCGTCCGCCTCCGCGGCGGTGTTGATCTCGGCCACCACACGCTCCACCTTGTCCGCATCGTCGCAGAAGGGGCGCACCACCCGCTCCACCTCCACCTCGTCGAACTGGGTCAGCAGGGTGCGCACCAGGTTCTCCACCGTGATGCCCGTGCGGTCGGAGACCAGGAAAAGGGTGCTGTTTTCGTTCATGTCCTCACCGATTGGCGCTTTATCCCAGCCGTCATTCTGCGACAATCCCCACATGCACGACAGTACCCTGGAACGACGACGACGCCACCTGGCCCGCCGCTTCGCCGAGCATCTGGACCCGGCGTTCATTCTGGTGGACGAGGAGGAACGCCGCCCCTACGAGTGCGACGGCCTGTCCGCCTACCGCCACCTGCCGCTGATCGTGGTGCTGCCCGGCGACACCGCGCAGGTGCAGGCGGTGATGCGCATCTGCCACGAGGAAGGCGTGCCGGTGGTGGCCCGTGGCGCCGGCACCGGCCTGTCCGGCGGCGCCCTGCCGCTGGAGGAGGGCGTGCTGCTGAGCCTGGCGCGCCTCAACCGCATCCTCGAGGTGGACCCGGACAACCTGTGCGCCCGGGTCCAGCCGGGGGTGCGCAACCTGGCGATCAGCGAGGCGGCGCGGCCCCACGGGCTCTACTATGCCCCCGACCCCTCCTCCCAGATCGCCTGCACCATCGGCGGCAACGTCGCCGAGAACGCCGGCGGCGTGCACTGCCTGAAATACGGCCTCACGGTGAACAACCTGCTGGCCTTGGAACTGGTGACGGTGGAGGGGGAACGCCTCTCGCTCGGCGGCAGCGGCCTGGACGGCCCCGGCTACGACCTGCTGGCGCTGCTCACCGGCTCGGAGGGGATGCTCGGCATCGTGGTGGAGGTGACGGTGCGGTTGCTGCCGCTGCCCGAGCGCGCCCAGGTGGCGCTGGCCGCCTTCGACGACGTGGAGCAGGCAGGCCACGCAGTGGCCGACCTGATCGCAGAAGGCATCCTGCCCGCCGGCCTGGAGATGATGGACAACCCCTCGCTGCGCGCCGCCGAGGACTTCGTGCATGCCGGCTATCCCACCGATGCGGCGGCGATCCTGCTGTGTGAGGTGGACGGCGACAACGACGAGGTGTCCGAGGAGATCGCGCGGGTGCGCCAGCGCCTGCTGGACTCCGGGGCGCGCGAGGTGCGCACCGCGCGCGACGAGGCGGAGCGCGCCCGCTTCTGGGCCGGACGCAAGGCGGCCTTCCCGGCGGTGGGACGCATCTCGCCCGATTACTACTGCATGGACGGCACCATCCCGCGCCGCCACCTGGCGCGGGTGCTGCGCGAGATCGCCGCCATGTCGGAGGAATACGGGCTGCGCGCGGCCAACGTCTTCCACGCCGGCGACGGCAACCTGCATCCCCTGATCCTCTATGACGGCAACGTACCCGGCGAGCTGGAGCGCGCCGAGGCCTTCGGCGGCAAGATTCTGGAGCTGTGCGTGGAGGTGGGCGGCACCATCACCGGCGAACACGGCGTGGGCCTGGAGAAGATCGACCAGATGTGCGCCCAGTTCCCGCCCGAGGAGCTGAAGCTGTTCCATGCGATCAAGGCCGCCTTCGATCCGCAGGGCCTGCTCAACCCCGGCAAGGCCATCCCCACCCTCAACCGCTGCGCGGAGTTCGGCGCCATGCACGTGCGTGCGGGCGATCTGCGCTTCCCCCACCTGGAGCGATTCTGATGTCGGACGCGGACCTCACCGACGTCCTGGCCGAACGGGTGCGCGCCGCCGCCGAGGCGGGTTCCCCGCTGCGCCCCCATGGCCACGACAGCAAGGCCTTCCTGGGCAACCCCTGCGAGGGCGAGCCGCTGGACCTGTCCGGCCATCGCGGCATCCTCGCCTACGAGCCCAGCGAGCTGGTGATCACCGTGCGCGCCGGCACCCCGCTGGAGGAGATCCGTGCCGTGCTGGCCGAATGCGGCCAGCATCTGGCCTTCGACCCGCCCGCCTTCGACGGTCGCGGCACCCTCGGCGGCGCCGTGGCCGCCGGTCTGGCCGGCCCCAGCCGTCCCTGGACCGGTGCGCCGCGCGACCAGCTTCTGGGAGTGCGCCTGCTCGATGGCCGGGGTCAGGTCATGCGCTTCGGCGGCCAGGTGATGAAGAACGTCGCCGGCTACGACGTCTCGCGCCTGATGGCCGGCAGCCTGGGCACCCTGGCGGTGCTGCTGGAGCTGTCGCTGAAGGTGCTGCCCGCGCCCCGCAGCAGCGCCACCCGGATCCTGGAGCTGAGCCGTGAACAGGCCTTGTCGAGGATGCGCGAACTGGCGCGCCAGCCCTGCCCCCTGAGCGGCGCCTGCTATGTGGACGGCCGGCTGCACCTGCGTCTCTCCGGCGCGGAACGCAGCGTCCAGGCCTGGGCGGCGCGCATCGGCGGCGAGGCGGCG
>CAZVIG010000313.1:0-3287 GCA_964627395.1 uncultured Sedimenticola sp. | reverse complement strand
AACTGGGTGATGGTGGTGCCGTTGTGCATGGCGCGCTCCTGAAATCCGGTTGCAGACCGACAGGCTCCCGCCTGCCGCGACAAAAATTGGCCGGGCAGTATATTAGTATTCTCGGATATATCAAGATTTTATGACGAAGAGCGCGGTTTCTATGGTCCGCCCGATCGCGCCGCCAGCCAGGCCTCCAGCCCCGGGATCACCTCGTCGAAGTCGATCACCGCGGGAAACTCGTCGATCTCGCGCACCGGCTGGTTTCGGTCGGGGTGGCGGATCGCCAGCAGCCAGGCGATGCCGTAGTCGCGCGCCGCACGCAGCACCGACAGGCTGTCGTCCACGAACAGGGTGCGCGCCGGGTCGAAGGGCTCGCGCTCGCGCAGGCGCGGCCAGAAGCCGGGATTTTCCTTCGCCAGGCCGATCTCGTGCGAGCTGACCAGGGCGTCCAGGCGGTGATGCAGGCGGGTGCGGTCCATCTTCAGCGCCAGCGACTTCTGGTGGGCGTTGGTCACCAGCACCCGGCGCTTGCCGGCGCGTCCCAGCAGGTCGAGAAACTCGGTGACATGCGGCAGCACCGCGATCAGGTGGTCCACCTCGGCCTTCAGCAGGGCGATGTCCAGGCCCAGCTCCTCGGTCCAGTGGTCGATGCAGTACCAGTCCAGGGTGCCGGCCACCCGCTCGTAGCGCCGCTGGCATTCGGCCTTGGCCTCCTCCAGGCTCAGGCCGTGGCGCGCGGCATAGCGCGCGGGCACGAACTCCAGCCAGAAGTGGTTGTCGAAATGCAGGTCCAGCAGGGTGCCGTCCATGTCCAGCAGGACGGTGTCGATCCGATCCCAATCGAGCATCGCGGTCTCCGGTTGCAGGCCGCGTCACTCTATCCCACACTGTGACGCTGGATAAACCATCGACCTACAGGGAAGCAGCGTGAGCCTGAACATCGACCTGGAACACATCGTCGCCATTGCCGAGAAGGCGGGGCGCGCCATCATGACCATCTATGCACGCGATTTCGACGTGGCCGAGAAAGAGGACAAGTCCCCCCTCACCGAGGCGGACATGGCGGCGCACCGGATCATCGTGGAGGAACTGCAGCGGCTGGAGCCGCGCCTGCCCATTCTCTCCGAGGAGTCGGCCGACATCCCCTGGGAAGAGCGTTCGCGCTGGCTGCGTTACTGGCTGGTGGACCCGCTGGACGGCACCCGCGAATTCATCAAGCGCAACGGCGAATTCACGGTCAACATCGCGCTGGTGGAGTCGGGCCGCGCCACCTGCGGGGTGGTGCATGTGCCGGTGAGCGAGACCAGCTACTACGGCTGCATCGGCAAGGGCGCCTGGAAAAAGGAAAAGGACGGACCGGCGCAACGCATCCAGGCCGCCAGGCAGCGCCGCCATCCGCTGCGGGTGGCCGGCAGCCGCTCGCATGCCGGCGACAGCCTGAAGCGCTTCCTGGCCCGGGTGGGCCCGCACGAGATCATGAGCATGGGCAGCTCGCTCAAGCTGTGCCTGGTGGCCGAGGGCGACGCCGACGTCTACCCGCGCCTGGGCCCCACCTCGGAGTGGGACACCGCCGCCGCCCAGGCGGTGGTGGAGGCGGCGGGCGGCCATGTCACCGACCTGCAAGGCGAGCCGTTGCGCTACAACCGGAAGGATTCCCTCCTCAACCCCCACTTCCTGGTGTTCGGCGATGAGAACGAAGACTGGACCGCCTATCTGCAGCCGGACCCCGCATCCACCGAACCGTGAGCCGGAGGAGAACCCTCTGCGCTCACCCGACGCCGGCCGGACGATGCTGTTCCGGCTGATCCTGTTCGTCCTGCTGTTCGGCTCCGTGCTGGCCTCGGTGCCCTGCAGCCGTGCCGCGGAGGGGTCGAATGACGACTTCAGCTTCGACGACACCCCGCTGAGCGAGGTGATCGTCCATCCCGACTGGTTCAAGGAGAGCTTCCTCGACCTGCAGGACGACCTCCAGGAGGCGGTGGACAACGGCAAGGTGGGCATCATCGTCTACTTCGGCCAGCAGCGCTGTCCCTACTGCAAGAAGCTCATGGACGTGGGCTTCAGCCAGCCGGACATCGTCGAGTACATCAAGCGCCACTTCGACGTCATCGCCATCGACATCTGGAGCCCCGAAGAGGTCACCCTCCCCGACGGCCGCACCATGAGCCAGCGCGACTACGCCCTGGCGCTGAACACCAACTTCACTCCCTCGCTGGTGTTCTACGACCGCAACGGCCGCATCGCCCTGCGCCTGCGCGGCTACTACCCGCCCTACCAGCTACGCGCGGCGCTGGAATACGTCGCCGACGGCCATTATCTGAAGGAGCGCTTCCCCGACTATCTGGCGCGCGGCGACGAGACGCTGCACTTCGAGCCCGGCGATCTGATCGAGGAGCCTTTCTTCGACAAGCCGCCCTACAACCTGGACCGCAGCAAGTACCCCGCGGACATGCCCCTGCTGGTGATCTTCGAGCAGGGGGACTGTCACGCCTGCGACGTGCTGCACACCGAACCATTGCGCCGCACGGTCGTACTCAAGGCGCTCGAGCCCTTCCAGGTGGTGCAGCTCGACATGCATGCGGACACCCCCGTGGTCACCCCCCAGGGCGAGGCCACCACGGCTCGCGAATGGGCGCGCAAGCTGGGGCTGTTCTACGCCCCCACCCTGATCTTCTTCGACGAGCACGGGCGCGAGATCATCCGCATCGACTCGGTGGTGCAGTTCGTGCGCCTGCGCAACGTCCTCAACTATGTCGCCAGCAAAGGCTACCTGGAGGAACCCAACTTCCTGCGCTGGACCGCCCGCACCCGCAAGCTGCTGCTGGACGACACCCCACCGAAGGAAAAAACCAAAGGCGCCGGGAAGACTGGGGCTCAGTCGCAGAAGCGCGACAGATAGTCCTCGTAGCGACGCCGGCGCCGACGCAGCCGCTCCCCCTCTACGGGACGATAGCCGCGCCGCAGACGCGCCCGCACCGTCTCGAGCTGTTGCCGCTTGCGCCAGCAGCGCCTTGCCTGGGCCGCATGCGCCGCCCGTCCCGAGGCCCGTCGCTCGGTGCGCGACCGCTGTGCCTCGCGGCCCCGGATGGCGCGCAGCCAGTCCCGCTCGCCGGGGCGCAATCCCGTACCCATGGGGCGCGAATCCGAGACAGCCGAATCGAGATCGAGAGCGACGCCGCGCTCACAGGGCCGGTCCCGGAACACCGGCCCCTCGGGGCCATCGCAACGGTAGATGGTGCCCGCCAGCGCCGGCAGGCAGCCCAGCGCCAGGCTCATGAACGCCAGGCGGATGAGGC
>CAZVIG010000312.1:0-3297 GCA_964627395.1 uncultured Sedimenticola sp. | reverse complement strand
GGCTGATCTTCAGCTCCGCCTGCTGCTGATCCCCCTTCGCCATCCACAGCAGGCGCTCGCCCAGGGCCGCGCCCCAGCGCGGATCGGTGACCGGCTGCGGCAGCGACATCGCCAGCAGGTTGCGACTGGGCAGGCCCTCGGGGCTCGGCGGAGCGGCGACCGGCAGGGGGGCCGCCGACGGCAGCGGCAATCCCCCGGCGGCAGCGTCGCCGCCCGCCCGGGCCGTCTCGGCGGGCAGCGCCAGGATCTCGCGCAGCGCCGCCTTGAGCGTTACCCCGCCGGTCGCCGGCCCCTCGGGCAGCGACGGCAGGGTCCCCACCTCCGGCGAATCGCCCCCGCCACCGGTCTCCCGCGCCTGCGCCAGCCAGCTCATCAGCGCCTGCAAGGGGGTACCGGGCGGCAGCACCTCGCCGCTGGGGGCATCGCCGCCCACCTCCGGCGGCAAGGACATGCCGCCCGCCAGCCATTGCTGCAGCAGCGCCAGCATCTCCGGCGAGATCGCCGTCGGATCCAGCCCGGCGTCGCGCATCGCCTGCTCCAGCTCCGCCAGTTGGTCCCCGAAGGCCGCGCCCTCGCCCGCCCCGGCACGGCCGGAGGCCCCGGCGGTGCCGGTCGGGGCCGCCTTCAAACCCTGCACCATGCCCGGCAATTGCATGCCTGTCGCCATCTCCGCTCCTGCTATCCTCAACCTTGCCAGTGAAACAGAAGCACGCAACGTGCCACACGGGGCCGCGACCGCCCCCAACCCGGGAGAAGAAGATGCACGACGAATTCAAGGACAAGGTGGTGGTGATCACCGGCGCGGCCGGCAATCTGGGGCGCGCCGTGGCACAGGCCTTCGCCGCGCGCGATGCCCGGATCGCCATGCTGGACCTCAACGTCCAGGGGATCCAGGCGGTCATCGAGGAGCTGCCGGAGGGCACCGACGCCCGGCCCTTCGAGGTCAACCTGCTGGAGTCGGAATCGGTCAACCAGACCTTCGCCAAGGTAATCGCCCAGTTCGGGCGCATCGACATCCTGGCCAACATCGCCGGCGGCTTCACCATGGGGCCGCTGATCCAGGACACCGACGACCGTACCTGGGACTTCATGATGAACCTCAACGCCCGCTCGGTGTTCTACACCTGCCGCGCCGCCATCCCCAACATGCTTGAGAACGGCTGGGGGCGGATCATCAACGTCTCGGCGCGCGCCGCGTTGGAAGGCAAGGGGCGGATGGGACCCTACTGCGCCTCCAAGGCGGCGGTGAAGACCCTCACCGAATCGCTGGCGGCGGAGAACAAGTTCGACAACATCAACGTCAACTGCATCCTGCCGGGCACCATCGACACCCCGCAGAACCGCGAGGCCATGCCCGAGGCCAATTTCGACAACTGGGTGCCACCCGCCGCGCTGGCCGACGTGGTGCTGTTCCTCGCCTCCGAGGCGGCGCGCTGCGTCACCGGCGCAGCGATTCCGGTGTACGGCAAGAGCTGACGCCACGACAGACGCGGTATTCACCACAGAGGGCACAGAGAACAAAGAGAGCAGTTCGTAAACTTCACGACCTCTGCGCAAAAGCGGCCAGGACAAGGAACGCCATGGCTGTCAGCATCGACTCCGGAAGCAACGTCAATGGCGAACACAGAGGACACCCCACTCTGTGTCCTCTGTGCGCTCTGTGGTGATCGATTTCAGCGCAGGCCCAGCACGTCCTGCATGTCGAACAGGCCCTGCTCCTGGCCGGCCAGCCAGGCGGCGGCGCGGGCGGCGCCGTTGGCGAAGGTCATGCGGCTGGATGCCTTGTGGGTGATCTCCACCCGCTCGCCCTCGGTGGCGAACCAGACGGTGTGCTCGCCCACCACGTCGCCGGCGCGGATGGTCTCGAAGCCGATGGTCTCGGGGTCGCGCGGGCCGGTGTGGCCCTGGCGCCCATAGACCGCGACCTTCTGCAGATCGCGTCCCAAGGTGTCGGCGATCACCTCGCCCATGCGCAGGGCGGTGCCCGAGGGGGCGTCCACCTTGTGGCGGTGATGGGCCTCGATGATCTCGATGTCCGAGCCCTCGCCCATCACCCGCGCGGCCAGCTCCAGCAACTTGAAGCAAAGATTGACCCCCACGCTCATGTTGGGCGCGAAGACGATGGCGATCTCCTTTGCGGCCTCCTGGATGCGCGCCTTCTGATCCTCATCCAGGCCGGTGGTGCCGATCACCAGCTTCTTGCGGTGCTCGCGGCAGATGTCGAGGTGGATCATGGTGGCCTCGGGGCTGGTGAAGTCGATCACCAGATCGAACTGGTCCACCACCTTGACCAGGCTGTGGGACAGCGGCACGCCCAGCTTGCCCACCCCGGCCAGCTCGCCGGCGTCGCTGCCGATCAGGCTGGAATCGGGCCGCTCGGTGGCGGCGGTGAGTTCCAGGCCCTCGGTGTTGCACACCGCCTGGATGAGGTTCTTGCCCATGCGCCCCGCGGCGCCGACGACTGCTACTCGCATGTTGTTGTTTCCCGTTGACATGAAAAATCACCACAGAGGGCACAGAGATCACAGAGAACTTTTTATTTCATAGTCGACTGCGCGTTGCCTGTGCCAAAACGATTCTCCCTCTCCCCGCGAGGGGAGCGGGCCGGGGTGAGGGGTGATCGAAAAGATTCACGCAACACCCCCGTGACTTCGTTTCATGCCCCCTCACCCTAACCCTCTCCCCCACGGGGGAGAGGGGATCCCTGTCTCATCGGGCGGATGGCGAATGGAAACACGCTCCCAGGCTCTGCGCCCTCTGTGGTTGTATCAAAATTCCAGGGCGGGGAGACCGCTCACAGCCCCACGTCCTTGAAGAAGCCCTTGACCTTGTCCAGCCAGGAGTGGGCATTGGGGCTGTGCTTGCTGCCGTCGCCCGAAAGCGAGCGGTCCAGCTCCTCGATGAGGCGCCGCTGCTCGCCGGTGAGCTTGACCGGCGTCTCCACCACCACGCGCACGATGAGGTCGCCCTGGGGTCCGCCGCGCACCGGCTTCACGCCCTTGCCGCGCAGGCGGAACATGCGCCCGGTCTGGGTGCCCTCGGGGATCTTGAGCTTCACCTTGCCATCCAGGGTGGGCACCTCCACCTCGCCGCCCAAGGCGGCGCGGGTGAAGGGGATGGGCATCTCGCAGTACAGATTGGCGTCGTCGCGGGTGAAGATGGGGTGCTCGCGCACCGTCACCTGCACATAGAGGTCGCCGGGCGGGCCGCCGTGCTCGCCCGCCTCGCCCTCGCCCGCGAGCCGGATGCGGTCGCCGGTGTCCACCCCCGGCGGGATGTTGACCTCGAGGGTCTTCT
>CAZVIG010000311.1:0-3306 GCA_964627395.1 uncultured Sedimenticola sp. | reverse complement strand
CCGCGGCGCTGGTGGGATCGGGCGGCCAGAAGAAGCCGTGCGCCGCGGCCGCCTCCTGCAGCTCCTGGTTGGTGAAGCCGGTGGCCGCCACCGCGAGGCGGTCGTCGGGCTCGATCTCCAGGCGTCCGCGCAGCCGCTCCAGGGAGAGCACGATGGCCCCCGGCGGCGGCACGCTGGCGCCGGTGGTGCCGGTGCCGCGGCCGCGCGCCACCAGCGGCACCCGCTCGCGGTTGCACAGTTGCAGCAGGGCCTCCACCTGCTCGTGGCTGCGCGCGAAGCAGACCGCGGCGGGCGGTGTCTGCAGGCGGCTGTTGTCGTAGCCGTAGGCCCAGGTGTCGGCGGCCGCCAGCAGCAGGTCGTCGCCGAACAGGGACTCCAGCTCGCGCGCCAGTCCCCGCGGCAGCTCACGGGGCGCGGTGTCAGATATATTCAAACAGCTTCACCACCTTCTTGACGCCGCTGATGTAGCGCACCTTTTCGGTGACCCGGTCCGCCTCCTCCGGGGTGAGCAGGCCCATCAGATAGACGGTACCGTTGGACGAGACCACCTTGACGCGCAACGGGTCGAAGCCCTCCAGGCCCACGTCGAACAGCGCCAGCTTGACCCGGCTGGTGAGATAGGCGTCCGCGGCGGCGTCGCTCCAGGTGTTCTCGGCGCCGATGGTGACCTCGTTGTACACCTTGCGCACCCGCGGGATCTTCGCCACCTTTTCCACGAAACGCTGCACCACCGCCTCGTTGGCGGCCTGGCCGGTGAGCAGCACCTGCAGGTCGTAGACCGTGATGTCGATGTTGCTCAGGCGCTTGAGTTCCTCGTCGGCGTTGAGGATGCGCAGCGCCTTGAGGTGGATGTCCTTGTCCTCGATGAAGGTGCCGAGGGTGCGCCGGTCGTGCGCGGCCACCGCGCCGGTGGTGGCGCCGCCGACCACCACGGCGGCACAGCCTCCCAGGAGGCTGGCGGAGAGCAGCAGAACGGGCAGGGCGAGACGACGGTCGAAGGGCATGGGCATGTCAGTGGCTCCCTAGCAGTTGGGTGTCGATCAGATCGCACAGGATGTGCAGGGCCAGTTGCTGGACCTCCAGCACCCGCGCGGGGCTGTCTCCTGGGACAGGCAGCAGCAGATCCCGTTCCCCGGGCGGCTCGGTCTCCGCCGCGGCGTCGCACAGCAGCAGCACCGGGATCTCGCGCTGGCGCGCCGCCGCCGGCAGGGGGCGCAGCCGCGCCAGCTCCTCGGCCGAGGGCTCCACCAGCAGCAGCAGGTCGCCGGCGCGGCCCAGGGCGGCGAGCTGTTGGACCATGTGCTGCGCCGGATCGCCGCCGGCGGCGGGCACGCAGGGGTCGAGCACCAGCGCCGGCAGGCCCAGGCGCTCGCGCTCGTGGCAGTGCAGCATCTGGCGCGCGAACTGGCGCGCCAGGCCCAGTCCCTCGCGTCCGCCGGCGCACAGCACCTTGCCGCCCTGGAGGAAGGTGTCGGTGAGGCGGTGGGCGGCCTGGGCCAGGCGCGGCGCCAGGGCGGCGGCCGCGCTCACCGCCTCGACATGGGCGGCGATCAGCTCGGTGGCGCGGTATTCGAGATTCATCGAAGCGGCTTCCGTGAAGCGATCAGTTTCGCATGCGCGCGGCGTCTCAGCCAGCGCCGAAGGCGTCGCGCACCCACTGCGGCTCGCTGCGGCCGTCCAGGCCCAGCACGTCGAAGCGGCAGGGGCCGCTCCAGGGGTGGCGCTGCAGGTAGTCCTGGGCGGCGGCCAGCAGGCGCTGCTGCTTGCGCCGGTCCACGCTGGCCAGGGCGCCGCCGAAGCCGGCGTGGCGGCGCAGGCGCACCTCCACGAACACCAGGGCGTCGCCCTCGCGCATCACCAGGTCGATCTCGCCGCGCCGGCAGCGGTGGTTGCGCGCCACCGGCTGCAGGCCGCGGCCCTGCAGCCAGCGTTCGGCGGCGGCCTCCGCCGCCTGGCCGTCGTCCCGGCGCGCTCCGGCCATGGCGGTCCTCAGCGGGTCGGGGGCGGCGCGGCGCTCCCGGCCCCGTTACCTGGGGATGCCGCGGTCCCGCGTTCTTCCACGGGCGCTGCGACCTCCGCCTCCAGAGGGGCGTTCTCCTGCCCCTGGGCGTTGCCGTCGAGGTCCATGCGGTTGGAGTAGCCGAGCACCTTGGGCGGCTCGTCCAGCTCGATCCACAGCAGTTGGCGCTCGATGCGGCGGTCGGGGTTCATATAGAGGTTGCCGGTCTGGCCGTCCAGGGACTCCCAGGGGTTGTCGCGCAGCCGCCGCAGATTGGGCTGCAGGCGCAGGGCGTCGATCCCCATGGCGTACAGGCGCACCGCCCCGCCCAGCACCCCGGGGATGTCGCGCCCCAGGCGCCGCCGCTCCTCGCGGTTGACGATCAGCGGAATGTCCGGCAGGCGGATGCCGCGCATGTCGGCGAGCTGTTGCGGCGTAAGGCGGCCGTTCCAGGCCAGCGAGGTGGCATAGGTGGGTAGGTCGGCGGCGCGGAAGAAGGCGAGCTGGGGCTTGATGCTCTGGGCCTGGCGTGGGGTGGCGACCATGAACACCGCGTCCACGTCGGCGCGGCGGCGCGGCTCGAACTCGATGCGGCGCCCCAGCCAGCGCTGCAGGCGGGCGTGACGCGCCTTGCTGCGGTCCAGGTGCAGCAGCGCGGAGATGGGGCGGCTGTGGTCGGCCGAGTTCGGGTCGTAGCGCTGGCTGTCGATGTCGCGCCCGGTGAGGGTCTGCCAGCGTTCGCGGAAGGCGCGCTCCAGGCGCTCGCCCAGGGCGTTGTCAGGCACCAGGGCGACGGGGCGGCGCAGCCCCTTCTGCCAGATGCGTTCCGCCACCAGGCGCGCCTCGTGCTCCGGGTCCAGGGAGAACATGAACAGGTTCTCCGGCGGCGGGGCGTCGCTGTCCACCTTGTTGAGCGCCAGCACCGGCACCGCCAGCTCGCCGGCGTGCAGGAGCTGGCGCACCCCGTCCTTCTGCAGGGGGCCGATCACCGCCTGGGCGCCGGCGGCCACCGCCTGGGCATACAGCGGCCAGGCGCTGGCCGGATCGCTGCTGTCGTAGAAGCGCAGCAGCGGGCGCTGGTCCTCGGGCAGCTCGTAGAGGCTGATCATCAGGCCGTCGCGCAGGGCGCGCGCGGCGCGGGCGTAGCGGCCCCGCTCGGGCAGCAGCACCGCGATGTGGTCCACCTGCTGCACCTGCTCCTGGAGGCGTGTCGCGAAGCGCTGCAGCAGCTCCGGCAGGGCGGGGTGGTCGGGGTGGGCGGCGCGCCACTGCGCCAGCAGCGGCGCGAGCTGCTGCGGGCGCAGTGG
>CAZVIG010000310.1:0-3326 GCA_964627395.1 uncultured Sedimenticola sp. | reverse complement strand
CTGCCAGGGCACTCCGTCGCGGTCCGCATCCAGGGCGCAGCCCACCCGGTCCACCTTTGCCCCGGTGGGCGTGCTGGGACAGAGATCCCGATCCCCCGGCACCCCGTCGCGGTCGGCGTCCCCCGCCGGAGCCTTGGCGGGTGCGGGCGCGGCGGGCGCATGCACCCGGTAGCGGATCTCGAAGGTGACGTTGTTGACCCCCTCGGCATAGAACCCCAGGGCGCCGGGACGCCGGGTCCAGTGGCCGGGGACGTTGGCCCGATAGTCCAGGATCTCGATGTTGTCCGGCAGCAGCCAGCCGTAGCCATAGCGGTCGAAGTCGCCCGGGGCGTACCAGTAGCCGTAGCGCCCGCGGCGGTCGGGCCGGCCGTGCCAGCTCCGGTAGCGCCAGCTCCCGTCGGCCAGGCGCTGCAGTTCGGCATCGTCGAACACGCCCGGATAGATCAGGGTGAAGCCGCCGGCGTCGAAGCTCAGCAGATTGCTGTCCGGGAGGCTGTCGTCCCACTGGAAGTCGGCCGGGTTGACGTAGCGCAGGTCCTCGCGGCGCACTGTCTTGGGCAGGTGGAAGCGGTGGCTGGCGCTGTCGGAATGGATGCTGCGCTGCAGCAGATAATGACGGCCGTCGGGCTGCAGGAAGAACAGGGTCTCGCTGCTCACCTCGGCGAACGCCGGCAGCGACAGGGCCAGGCAGCACAGCAGGATCGGACGGCGGCTCATCGGCTCAGGCGCCAGCAGCGGTGGGGACGGTGGCGCTCGAAGTCCGGCGGCACCGTCCGTTCGGTGATCTCCTCCACCTTGGCCCAGTCGTGCACTCGCGGGTCCAGGCGGAAGCCGCGCCGGTTGTTGGAGAAGAACAGGATGCCGTCCGGGGCCAGCAGGTCCAGGGTGGCGCGCAGCAGGGGGAGCTGGTCGCGCTGCACGTCGAAGGTCTGGCGGGTGCGCTTGGAGTTGGAGAAGCTGGGCGGGTCGAGCACGATCAGGTCGAAGCGCGCCCGCGCGCGGCGCATCCGCTCCAGAAAGGCGGGCACGTCGGACTGCACGAACTGGTGCCGCTGCGGGTCGTCCAGGCCGTTGTGCACCAGGTTGCGCCGGCTCCAGGCCTGGTAGGTGCGCGACAGATCCACGCTCAGGGTGCGGCGCGCTCCGCCCGCGGCGGCGTACACGGTGAAGCTGCCGGTATAGGCGAACAGATTGAGCAGGCGCCGCCCGGCGGCCAGTTCGCCCACCAGGCGGCGGGTGAGGCGGTGGTCCAGGAACAGCCCAGTGTCCAGGTAGCGGTGCAGGTTGACCTCGAAGCGCAGGCCGCGCTCGACCACCTTGAACGACGGCGCCTCGGCGGCCAGCTTGGTGTACTGGCTGCTGCCGCGCTGGCGGCGTCGGGTC
This sequence comes from uncultured Sedimenticola sp., assembly GCA_964627395.1. Classification (GTDB taxonomy): domain Bacteria; phylum Pseudomonadota; class Gammaproteobacteria; order Chromatiales; family Chromatiaceae; genus MONJU. Next base: position 1,943 of record CAZVIG010000310.1, on the reverse strand, counting down.
TTGATCGCGAGCTGCAGCGGCTGCAGCCCGAAATGGTCCAGCAGGGCCTCGCGCAGGGTGGCGATCTCCGCCTCGCCCAGCGGGCGGCGGCGCTCGAATACCTGCACATGCAGGGCCTCGCCGTAGCGGTCGATGGCGAGGGGGAACTCCGGCATGTCGCGGTCGTACAGCCGCCAGGCCTCGATCCCCTCGCGCCGTGCCCAGCGGCCGAGCCGGCGCCGGTTGCGCTCCAGGCGGTTGAGCAGCGGCGCCGGGTCCATCAGCGGCGCAGCAGCCCCCAGGCGAGGCTGCCCCAGCCCAGCAGGAAGCCCAGGCCGCCCAGCGGCGTGACCATGCCCAGCCAGCGCGCGTCGGTGAGCGCCAGCAGATAGAGGCTGCCGCTGAAGGCGAGCATCCCCAGGGTGAAGCCCCAGCCGGCGAGGCGGAAGGCCCCGCGGTCCTCCTGCTGCAGCAGCAGCCCCACCGCGAGCAGCGCCAGGGAGTGGGTGGCCTGGTAGTCCACCCCGGTGCGGAAGGTGGCGAGCATCCCCGGGCTGAGGATGTCGCGCAGGCCGTGCGCGCCGAAGGCGCCGAAGGCCACGGCGAAGAAGCCGCCGATGGCGCCCAGCAGCAGGAACAGGCGGGACTCCCTCATTGGACGCTTTCCTCCAGCTTGTGCAGTTCCTCGAGGATCGCCTCCAGCAGGGTGCGTCCGCGGGAGTCCATGCGCGCGCCCAGGCGCCCGGGGTCACGCTCGCCGTCGAGCAGCGGCTTGATGGCGCCGGCGATGCGCGCCATGTCGCCGCCCACCCGGCTCATCTGCTCGGCCATCTGGCCCAGCAGCACCGTGGCCTGCATGTCGCCGCGCGCCGCGGCGTGGATCATCCCCGCCAGGCCGGGGGCGGCGAGCGCCGGTTCCGGCCGCCGGTCGGGGTCGGGCAGGGTGGAGGGATCCTGCAGGCCGCGCAGCACCGCCTCGGCGATCACCCGGTCCTCGGCGTCCAGCCCGGCGATGCCGGACAGATCGCGCTGCCCGGCGGCGATGGCGCGCAGCGCCTGCACCAGGGCGCCCCAGCCGTTTTGTTCGGCGCCGGCGAGCAGGGCGTCGAGGCGCGGGCGGGCGTCCGCCGAGCCGGCCAGTTGCACCACCTGGCAGATGAAGGCGGCATGGGTCTGGATGATCTGCTGGTCGCGGGGGCTGAGCATGGGTTCGGGCCGTCGTGGAAAACAAAATGGTAGCAGGTGCACCCCTGGCGGCGATAATCGGAACCGTGAAGCCGATCTTCTACATTCTGCTGGCGTTGCCGCTGCTGCTGGTCGCCTCCACCCTGCTGGGCAACCGCGCGCCGCTGTTCGCGCCGCCCGGACCCTGGGCGCGGCTGAAGGTCTATCTGGGCAGCAACTGGGCCTGCACCGCGCCGGATCATCCCTTCCCGGAGCTGCGCGAGCCCCGCTATCCGCTGCCGCCGGAGCGCCTGCAGGGGGCGCTGGAGGCCAGCCTGGCGGCCCTGGGCTGGCGCTTCCGCCGCCTGGGTCCGCGCCATCTGCACGCCGAGGTGGAGACGCCGCTGCTGCATTTCGTGGACGACCTGGAGGTGCGCATCCTGAGCGACGGCGAGGGCGCCCGGCTGCAGCTCTGCTCGCGCTCGCGCCTGGGGCGTGCCGACTTCGCTGCCAATCAGCGCCACATTCGCGAGCTGTTGGAGACGCTTGCGCGGTACCTGGCGGAGGTGGGGAGCGGATCGGCCGATCGGGGCGCCGGCGTCCCGCCGGCTGGGCCGTCAGGATGGCGGCGCTCCCGGCCTTAACAGGCCGTTTGAAAAACAGTATTTCTCAACATGTTGATCAATGGGCCTGGGGCAGCTCCTCCAGGGCCTCGGCCACGATCTCGCGTACCTCGGGGGCAGGGTCCTCGCGCAGCGGCTCCAGCCAGGCGCGCACCGCCGGATCGCGCGCCAGGCCCA
>CAZVIG010000309.1:0-3329 GCA_964627395.1 uncultured Sedimenticola sp. | reverse complement strand
CACCCGCAGGCCCTCCCCGTGTGTAACGTCGATGTTACAAAGCGCTTTTGCCGCCAGCGTCGCCAGGGAAAACCACCACAGCGGACACAGAGATCACGGAGGATGCTGTGCTGGAATCTGTCGCCGCAGTGCCTCAGATCGCCTCGAAAAAGCAGCTTCAGCGTCCCTCCCCTGCTTGCGGGGGGCATCCTGCGGCGCCCTCTTTGTTCTCAAGCGGGGATCTGAAAGGAGATTCTCTTTGTGGGAGGGGCTTCAGCCCCGACAGCAGCACAGCACCGACCTCCATGTCACGGCTGAAGCCGCTCCCACAGGTGGCATGGCCAGCCGCACACGCCCACAGGTGAGGAATGAAACGCGGGTGGCTCTTGCAGACATCCTGCGGCGCCCTTTTCGGTCTCAAGCGGGGCGCTGAAAACAGATCCTCTTTGTGGGAGGGGCTTCAGCCCCGACAGCAGCACAGCACCGACTTCTTTGTCGCGGCTGAAGCCGCTCCCACAGGTGGCATGGCCAGCCGTACAAGCCCACAGGTGAACAGGGAGCAAAATTCCGGAACCTCTTGTGAAAAGAGCGAACACGCTGCGCCGGCTTCTTCTATCACCGGGGCAGCCGCACCACCGCCTCGAGTCCGCCTTCGGGCCGGTTGGAAAGGGTCAGCTCACCGCCCATGGCGCGCACGATGTTGCGTGCGATGCTCAGACCGAGGCCGGTGCCGCCGGTGTGGGGGTTGCGCGATTCCTCCATGCGGAAGAAGGGCTCGAATACCTTCTCCAGCATCTCTTCCGGCAGCCCTGGGCCGTTGTCCCGCACCAGGATGGTCAGCGCCTTGGCGGAGTCACGGATCTCGATCTCGGCATCGCCGCCGTAGCGCACCGCATTCTCCAGCAGGTTGCCGATGGCGCGCTTGAGCGCCAGCGGCCGCCCCAGCCAGGGGCTCTCGGCGCGTCCCTTCATGCGTACCGGATGGCCGGCATCCGATGCGTCCTCGCACAGCGTTTCCACCAGGGCATTGACGTCCAGCAGGGTGCTTTCCTCCTGCAGGGCGATGCCGCGCATGAAGTCGAGACTGGACTGCACCATCGACTGCATCTCCTCCAGATCCCGCTCGAAACGTCGGCGCAGATCGGAGTCCTCCATCTGCTCCAGGCGCAGACGCATGCGGGTGATGGGCGTCTTGAGGTCATGGGAGATGGCGGCGAGGATACGCGTGCGCTCGTCCACGAAGCGCGCCAGCCGGCGCTGCATCTCGTTGAACGCGCGCGCGGCACGGCGTACCTCCAGGGGGCCTTCCTCCGGCAAGGGGGCATGCCGCAGATCCCTGCCCAGCTCGTCGGCGGCACGCGCCAACGCCGAGAGCGGCCGCGTCAGCCAGCGCACCGCGACCACGCTCACCAGCGCCACGGTGGCCACCAGCACCACCAGCCCGGCGAGCAGGCGCGAGGGCCAGCCGAGCAGCTCCGACGGCAGGCGATAACGAAAGACCGCCCAGCGCCCGTCGTCCAACGCCACCTGCACCATCAGCCCCGCCGGTGGCTGTGATACCGGCCACCCCATATGACGGGCCATCATCTCGCGCATCGGCTGCGGCGGGTTGCCGTCGTCCGGCTCCGTGTTTTGCGGGAGATACACCATCACCTGCCGCTGCTCTCCCAGATCGAGATGCAACAGCTCGTGCAGCAGGGTTCCGCCCATGCTGCGCCGCAGGCGCGAGGGCGGCTGCACCGGCTCGCGCATCAGGGCCACGCGCAGCGGCGGCAGATCCATGGCCTCGACGAAGGCGGCCCGCTCCTCGGGCGGCAGGCGATCGAGCACCTTCACCATGCCTGCGATCCGCTGCATCAGGTTGTAGCCGGCGACCTGCTGCAGGACGGCATCGCGGTCGCGGAAGTGCAGCGCGAAGCTCAGCAACTGGCCCAGCAGCAGCACGCCCACCAGCAGCAGCATCAGGCGGGCCCGAAGCGAGCGCGGCCAGAACCTCACGCCGCGACCCGGGTCACCCTGGCCGCGAACAGATAACCCTCGCCGCGCACCGTCTTGATCAGCGTGGGGTCATGGGGGTCGTCGCGCAACCGCCGCCGCAGCCGGCTCACCTGGACATCGATGCTGCGATCGAAGGGATCCCAGTCGCGTCCGCGCAGGATCTCCATGAGCTGGTCGCGGCTGAGCACCCGGTTGGGATGCGACAGAAACGCCTCCAGCAGGCGATATTCACCGGCGCTGAGGTTGACCACCACCCCGTCCGGCGCGATCAGATGGTGGGCGTCCCGGTTCAGGGTCCAACCCTCGAAGCGCACCATGCGGGCATTGCCCGCCTCTCCCTTCACCCGTCGCAACACGCCCTTGATGCGGGCCAGCAGCTCGCGCGGGTTGAATGGCTTGGCGAGATAGTCGTCCGCGCCCATTTCCAGGCCCAGGATACGCTCCGTCTCGTCGCCCAATGCCGTGAGCATGATCACCGGCACATCCGACAGATTGCGCAACTGGCGGCACAGGGTCAGGCCGTCGTCTCCCGGCAGCATCACGTCCAGGACGATAAGATCGATATGCCCCTTGTCGAGCGCCTTCCACATCCCCTCGCCGTCGGCCACCACGGAGACCTCGTAGCCGTTGCGCTGCAGATAGTCCTGCAGCAGCTCCCGGATTTCCTGGTCGTCGTCCACGACCAGCAGATGAGTATCGGGTGCCATGGCATCTCCTCCATTACCGCTCCATGGGCAGCAGCATATACAGCCGAAACGGATCACCGGTAACATTTTGTAACACCGTCCCTGTTACAAGAGGTTACAAAGCCGCCGATGGTGGTCATAAGTCTGTTACGTCGCCGTCGTCCAATGGACTCGGGCCAGAACCGGCCTCCAACCACGACAACGAGGAGAAACGAACCATGAACACGAACATCAGGAAAGGACTGCTGGCGACATCCATCACCCTGCTGCTGGGTCTCGGCACCGGCGTCGGCCTGGCGAACCCCTGGGGCAACGCCGGCCCCGGCAGCCAGGGCATGCCCATGATGGGCGGTCCCGGCATGATGCGCGGCCCGCAGGGCCAGGGCATGCCCATGATGCGAGGCGGCATGATGCGCGGTCCCCAAGGAGGCCAAGGCATGCCCATGATGGGTGGACCCGGCATGATGCGCGGGCCTCAGGGCCAGGGCATGCCGATGATGGGCGGACCCGGCATGATGCGCGGCCCCCAGGGCCAGGGCATGCCGATGATGGGCGGACCCGGCATGATGCGCGGGCCCCAGGGCCAGGGCATGCCGATGATGGGTGGGCCTGGCATGATGCGCGGCCCCCAGGGCCAGGGCATGCCCATGATGCGGGGCGGCATGA